>JBAPYY010000855.1:0-3630 GCA_049284975.1 Occallatibacter sp. | reverse complement strand
TGCAAAGGTTTTACAAGGAAGGAAGCGTTGGGAAGCCGGAATAACGGCCGGGATCTTGTAAGCGTTCAACCATCGAGTGTAGCTGAACTAACCTCCATAACGCCTGCTCGCAAGAGCAGGCGTCTTTTTTGACCCGAATATGTTCTTATTCTCGTGGACAAGATGCGGTTGACTGGCGTATCACCAGTTCCGGCTGGATCGGGATCTGGCGCGGCTGCAAATTGGCATCCTCGATGATGGCCAATAGCTCAGTGGCAGCCAACATTCCCATTCGGATCAATGGCTGGCGAACTGTCGTCAGAGCCGGCTGTACTATGGTCGCCGCCTGAATATCGTCGAAACCCACCACTGAAATTTCTTCTGGAATCCGCTTCCCTGCGTCGCGAAATGCATTGATAGCGCCGATGGCCGACATGTCGTTGAACGCGAGCAAAGCTGTGAATTTCTGCGAAGCATTCAACAGCCGTTTCCCCGCTACATATCCCTCGCGTATAGGGTCCAGCCCATCGTCTATTCGCTTCAGTTGAACCACGTCTTCCTTGTGGATGCGCAAGCTTAACTGTTGCGCAGCTTCCAGACAAGAGGCCCAACGCGACTCGGCGTCGCTCGATTGTGTATGTCCTTTCAGAAACGCGACCCTGCGATGGCCTAGCGCATACAGATGCTCCAATGCCAGCCTAATGCCATGGGCATTGTCGAGCGTAATCTGCGTCAGGGGAAAATCGTATTCCAGGCTGCCGATGGAAACCAGTGGAAGACTCGGCGCGGTGACAGCTGGCGTATTGATTAGGATCACGCCTTCCGCCCCGCGTTCTGCAAAGACCTCCAGCCTCTGCCGGATGAGGTCCCGGTTCCAGTGATGACTGGAAACGAAATAGAGATAGTCGCGTTCAAGCAGCAGGCGCTCAATTCCATTGAGAATCGCAGCGTCGTAGCCTTCTCCCAGGTCGGGGGAGAGAATGCCGACCATGTGGCTTCGTTTGTTGTTGAGCATCCGTGCAAAATAGTTGGCCTTGTAGTGCAACTCGTCGGCAGCCTTCAACACCCGATCTCGGGTTTCCTGCGTAAGCGCCTGGGCTACAGGGGAATTGTTGAGCACCAAGGAGACGGTGGAGCGCGAGAGCCCAAGGTAGGCAGCCAAATCTCTCAAACTAACGGGTTTAGATGGAGTTCCAACAGGCGGCTTGGGGCCGCCAACTCGCTTTTTAGATGTACGCACAGAAAGATAGTAACAAAAAGCACTTGACATGTGCGCTAAGAAAACACTAGAGTGTCAACGAAATTCAAACCGGGTTAATAAACCGGTTGTAAAACCGGTTGAATTAAACTGAGCGCACATTCCGACTCGACAAGAGGGCCGGGCGGAGATGGGCGCGTACAGCTGCCGCGCGTCTTGTGCGGCCTTATGGAGGAGTTCCCATGACGCCAAAGAGGATCTTGGCTTTATTCGCATTCATTGCACTGTCTATGGCAGTGTCCATGTTTGCGCAATCGGATCGCGCCACTATCCTGGGCACGGTGAAAGACTCGTCGTCGGCAGTGATGCCGGGCGTGCAGGTCCGCGTGACCAATGTGGACACCAATGCAGTGGAGACCGCAAGCACTGACAGCACCGGTTTTTACCGGGTGGGCAACCTCGTAATCGGCAACTATGTAGTCAGTTTTTCCAAGAGTGGATTCAAGACTCTGGAGCGCAAGGGCCTGACGCTGTTGATCAGCCAGGTGGCGGAAGTCGATGTCACGCTGCAAGTGGGTGGGATGTCGGAGAGCGTGGAAGTGACGAGCGCGCCGCCGATCCTGCAGACCGAAGACTCAACACTTTCTGCCAACCTGAACAACGAAGCGGTGAGCGAGCTTCCCTTGAACGTGCAGGGCAGCCGCAATCTCTCCAATTTCATGTTCGCGTATTTGCCGGGCGTGGAAGGCACCGACTACAATTCACACATCAACGGCGGCATGGCGTTTACCAAGGAAGTGCTGATCGACGGCACCTCGGCCGTTTCGCAGATAGGCGGCTACATCAGCGAGTCGCAGCCCCCCATGGAAGCTGTGCAGGAGTTCGAAGCGGATACGTCTGGCATCAGCGCAGACGCGGGCCGCTCAGGCGGCGGCGTCTTCAAGTATGAGTTGAAGTCCGGCGCCAACAAGATTCACGGAAGCGCGTTCGGCTTCATGCACTCGGCCAACTTGGATGCCGTCAGCTCATGGAACAAACTGGATGCCATTCAAGACCCTAATCCTCTTGATAAGGCTGCTTACCTGAAACTGGACGAGACACTCTCTGACTGGGGCGGCGGCTTTGGCGGAGCGATTGTAAAAGACAAGCTGTTTTACTTCGGATCCTTCGAGCGCTACATGCAGTCGGAGTGGAATCTGGGCGCCCTCTCGCGTACCGTTCCCACCAGCGCGATGATGGGCCTGGACTCAAGCGGCAACGTGTTAGCGTATGCCGACATGAGCGCTGTGCTGACGACCGGCAATGTGGTTGGGACGGCTCAACCCGTGACTAACGCGGGCTTGTGCAACACGACCGCTGCTCCGGTGAATGTTTATCAGGGTTCAATTTATATGCCCGGTACGGGCTGCGTCTTTGCCAACAACCAGATTCCCACCAGCTTGATCAGCACGACAACGGCCAAGATTCTTCAGCTTTACAACAAGTACTACACGCCCGCATCGACGAACACTCTCAACAACGCAGGCCCGGCCTACTCGCCTGATCCCTGGTTCCACAACACGCAGAGCAGCCTCAAGATGGATTACATCCCGAGCGCGAAGCAGCATATCGCCGGATCATTTTACTGGGATGACTATCCGCGCATCAACGCCGATCAGGGCGGGGCGTGGTCGGCGACAGCCCAATATGGCGGCCCGATGGCCAACTCCTATTGGCACAACACCACGGCCCCGGGCGCGCGCCTGAGCGATGCGATTACTATCACGCCAAACCTGTTGAATACGGTCTACGCTACCTTCAACCGCTTCCGCAATCCCAGCATCGCGACCTCACAAACGGGCAAGTGGGACAGCCAGTTGGGCCTGGCCAGCGGTGTAACGGAAGCGGCGGGGAACTTCCCTCTGATCTACTTTGAAACCGGCGAGTACACCAATGGCGCTAACTACCAGAACGGCTGGAACTTCTCAAATGTTGGCAGCCAGTTCAACGATTACTATGCCGGCAACACCTTCATCTACAGCGATCAAATTGTCTGGAGCCACAAACACCACAACGTGAAGGCAGGCGTCGAGTTCCGCGCCATGCAGTTTAACTACCACACCGATAACGGCACCTTCATGGGCGGCTATCCGATTATTTTCGATCCGTCAACGACGGCCGGCATCGGATGGCAAACGACCGGCAACGCCTTCGCCAGCTTCCTGCTGGGCTATGTCTACAATGCCGAGAGCAACAACCCGGACAACGAGTATGGACGCCGCAAGGCTATCTCGTTCTACGCTAGCGACGACATCAAGGTGAGTCCGAATCTGACCGTGAACGTGAGCCTGCGCTGGGACTTCAACAATCCCTACCACGAAAAGTATGGCCACTGGTCGAGCTTTGAACTGAACGACTTCAACACCATGTCCGGCCTCCCGGGCACATACGAGTTCCTGCACAACGGCAGCGAG
>JBAPYY010000854.1:0-2570 GCA_049284975.1 Occallatibacter sp. | reverse complement strand
ATCCGATCGTCATAACCCCTGTCACTAGCGGCGCAAGCGAAACCAACATGGAGGACCCTACCGGCAACGTGAATTTCAACGCGCAGAATCTCCAGGCGTATACCGGGTACTACTGGGGTGTGATGGGCCTGACGCTCAATCAGAACGGCTATGCGTGGGATTTCGAGTCTGCACTGGCAGGTCCCACAGCTTTAAGCAATGGCCCTACACTTCCTGCACCGAATGCGAATGGTGGCTATAGCGACAAGGGCGTCGGCACTTGCCACGGCCCGGTCAACAGGTGGTAGCGACCGGATCGTCTTCGCCAGGTTAGGCTTGACCTTGCTTCAGTACGCATCCCCCCTTCGCGAGAGATCGCGAAGGGGGAACTTCTTTTCCATTGCTCACAATTCCTGCTCGAGGTCTTCCCTGATCCGCGCATCTGCGCCCACGATAGTCGTTGTTCTTACTCGTCCTGGCTCGTCAACGTTGCCAACAAGTATCTATAGTCGGCCCGCGAGTGCGCGAATCAGATGTGCCGGATGGGCGGCTAGGAGAACTGTGCTCGCTCTCTCCAGTGAAAATGAAAAGCAGCTTCCGCCTCCAGGCTCGCATTCAACGCGTAGCTCTGTACCGTGGCGTTCTGCAATCCATTTTCCTATCGCAAGCCCAAGACCGGAGCCTGCAGGCGCATTTCCTCCCACTGGCGCCGCGCGATAGAAGCGGTCGAAGATTCGCGCTCTGTGCTCAGGAGCAATTCCTATGCCGGTGTCACGCACGGAAAAAACGATTCTCTTGCCCTCAACGGTGGCGCTTATCGTTACCTTCCCGCCTGGCGGCGTGTACTTGCTCGCATTCTCAAGCAGAATGGAAAACAATCGCGAGACGCCTTGTGAGTCCCCCATTACGGCGAGATCTTCCCCCGGCATATCCACGATGAAGTCGAGCAGCGCTTGGTCCATGGCTCCTTTCCATGTTCCAGCAACCTGACCGAAGAGAAGATGGACTGGAATGGGCGTCAATGTAACGGTCTCGGTGCCTCCATCGGCTCTCGCCAAGGAAAGCAGGTTTTCCAGCAGACTGGTCATGCGCACAGTCTCTTCATGCAGACGGCCGAGAATGGTGCGATATTCTTCGGAATCGCGAGGGCGAATCAGTGCAACCTCAATCTCGGTGCGCAGTAGCGAGATGGGCGTGCGCAATTCGTGTGAGGCGTTGCCGGTGAAGGTGCGCACGCTTGCGAAGGCTTTTTCGATCCGTTCCAGCATTTGGTTGAGCGTACTTGATAGGTCAGAGATCTCGTCATGTGCGCCGGGCACAGGAAGTCGGATGTCGAGATTACGATCGTTGATGCGGCGCGCCTCCGCTGCCAGCGCGGCCACGGGGTTGAGTGCCTTGCGACTCATCAAGTGACCGCCCAGCGCTGCCAGCAAAATCACGACTGGAGCGAGCAGAAGTAACTTGGTTTGAAAGCTGGCCAGTAACACCATGGATTTGTTCAATGCAATGCCGGTCTGCACTGAGTATCCTCTGCCACGCACAGCAATCGGATAAGCCAGTACGCGCACATGGCGCGTTCCCTGATGAAACTCCACAATCTGACCGGCTGCGGGAATGCGCTCAGGAACTGGCAGATCGGGATTCTGCGCAATCATGCGCTTCGAACGAAAGATCCAGTTACCTTGCTCGTCCCGTACTTGCAGATATTTTCCATCATCCTTGAAGTTATAGATCGCGGCAAAGTCCGCGCGCATTTGGTCGAGAGTTATCGCGGGATCTTCGTGACTCAAGACAAGTTGCACATCTTCAGCGCGCTCCTGCAGGTCGTGATATTCGGTCTCATCGACGCTGCGCCGCAACATCCATAAGCTGGCCGCGCAGAGCAGAACAGCCGCCGCGGCAAATGTGACGAAATACCAGAGTGTGAGGCGAACCCGAATAGGCAGCGGTCTCATAAAGCAGCCCTCTCGGGGACGGAAACGGTGCCCTGGAATACATAACCCGATCCGCGCACAGTGCCGACCAGCTTATGGTCGTAGTGAGAGTCGATTTTTGCGCGAAGCGAATTCACCAATACGTCGAGAGCCGTTGCACCAATTGAACGATCCGGGCCCCATACGAACTCCATAAGTGTCTTCCTGGGCACACACTGTCCGGACCGAAGCATAAGGCAGTTCAGGAGTAGAAACTCCTGCCGGGTCAGGTCTATGCTCGTTCGATTGCGCGTTACCGAACGCCGGGCAAGATCGAGCACAACATCGCCGGCCGCGATCTTGCCATCCCTTTCTTGCCGATGAGACCGCGTCACTGCCTGCAGCCGCGCCACGAGTTCAGAAAAAGAAAACGGCTTGGTGAGATAGTCGTCCGCTCCCGCGTCAAGGCCACGAATTATCTCATCCTCAGCGTCGCGGGCGGTCAGCATCAGCACCGGCGTGCTGCGCGAGCGTGTGCGCAACGCCTGCATTACACCGTAACCGTCCAACCGTGGCAGACCGATATCCAAAATGATCACGTCGAATTCATGGCCGATAGCTATTTCCAGCCCCGTCTCGCCGTCGCTGGCGGCCATAACGGTGCAATCGTGTTCGTAG
>JBAPYY010000853.1:0-6476 GCA_049284975.1 Occallatibacter sp. | reverse complement strand
CTTTATCAGTCAGATCAAACGGTGTTGCTCAATGGAGAACTCGGTTATCAATTCTTCAAGAAGTGGCACGTTGCAGCCGAATTCTTGAATATGCTTAACCGTAAAGACGCCGACATTGACTATGCCTATGTCTACCAGATAACTGCAAACGCATTGGCCACGCCGCCGGCATTTGGACGCGTGACCCATCCGACGGAACCGTTCTTAGCGCGATTCTCAATAGCCAGAAGCTTTTGACAACAGAGTTCATTCGTGGGCGGGTCAATCTCATGGCGGTTTAGCGCGGGGAAATAGGCGAGCTTTTCAGGGATGCGATTGGCCGCCTGCTGCGACCTCGATGCCGTGTTGAAGCAGGGCAAGGATCGGCGACAGGCACTCTTCGGCGGCGCGTCGGCTGCCGGGAAGATTGACGATGAGCGTGCTGCCCCGGAGTCCGGTCACAGCGCGCGAGAGCCATGCAAAAGGATGAGTCGCGGCGCTGAGGTAGCGCATCGCTTCGGCCAGCCCGGGGGCCTCGCGGTCAATCACACGGCGGGTCGCCTCGGGGGTGCGGTCACGCGGACCGAGTCCTGTGCCGCCCACGGTGAAGATCACAGACGCGCCCTCCAGGGTCAGCTTCTCGAGCATGGCTACGATGAGGTCTTCGTCGTCAGGAACGAGGTCAGTCCAGATTTCGGCCTGCGGCCACTGCCTGCCAATAAGTGCCACGACGGCTGGACCCGCGGTGTCGCTCATCAAGCCCTTCGAACATCGGTCGGAGACGGTAAGGACGCCAAGCAGCATATAGAGATTGTAGTCGCGAAGTGGCTGTACGGACAGCGCTCAGGGCCGCGCGCCGGGCGGAATCAGCAGGGTTACGGCATCGGGGACGATCTCGATGTTGACCGGCAAGCGCCCCAGCAATTCCCCGTCCGCTTCTGCAAAAACGCGCATCATAGAGCCGTTCGACGGATGGCACTCGACCGAGACGGCGTCGAGCAGTTCAATCTCTTGGCTAAATGTCTGGTGCCCGAGCATGGTCGCCATTAAAAAGCGGAAGTAGCTCAGGCGACTGCGGGTCTTGAAAGCGATAAGGCGCAGGCCGTTGTTATGAAGAGTGGCGCCGGGGGCAAAGTTGTGGAGGACGCCGCCGAAATCGCGAATGCGTACCGCGAGAAGCTGGGAGATCTGTTCCACGCGCGGCTGGGCGCTGGAGCGCTCCACAAATGCAGCTTCAAAAAGCGGAAAGGAATAGGTGGCCCAGACGCGAAAGCCCTCGAAGAGGTAGAGCAAATAACCGAGCCTGCGCTTGAGGCTGGGATCAAGCCGGGAGAGAAACAAAGCGTCCGCGCCCACTCCGGCAGCCACAGTGAAGTAGCGCGAGCCGGTCGAGCCTTTCTTGCCCCGATAAGAGATTTTTCCCACGGAGACGCGAACCAAGTCGGCGGCCAGGAGTTTGCGAACCGTTTTTGCCGGAGATGAATGTAGACCAAGATTCGCCGCCAGCGCGTTCGCGGTGCCCAACGGCACCACGCCCAAAGCAACATTGGTGCCGACCAGGCTTTGCAGAACTTCGTGTACGGTGCCATCGCCGCCACAGGCAAGAATCGCATCGCAGCCCCGGCTGATGGCCTCCTCCGCCAACACACTGGCGCTGCCGGGCGCACTGGTCTCCAGAGCCTCGGCCTCAACGCCCGCGTCGCGCAAGATGGCGAGCGCCTTGTCGATCGCTGCGCGACGGCCGATGGAGCCTTGGCCGGAAGCCGGATTGTAGATGAGCGCAACGCGGCGCATCGCTGGTTTCTCCGTCAAGCGCGCGTCGGGCGCGAGCATGCTTGCAAGGGCCATTTGCCTATCTTCGCACCTCGCTCCCGATCTTGCGACAGTTTCTAGGAATTCATCGGCCAAAGATTAGTTGAAGGTCAACCTTTATACTAAGGTGTTTGTGGGCTGTAAGAAGGCGTGCTCGGAAACGGCGCGTGGAAAGACCGGGGTCCCCAGCGAGAGGTCTTCGTCGCTGGGGTAGTGAAGGAGCGGGCTTTGGCACAAGCAGAGATTGGCATCATCGGCGGCAGCGGGCTTTACTCGATGCCAGGATTTACCAACGTACATGAAGAGACGGTGGAAACGCCCTTTGGCGAGCCGTCAGAGGCTTTTGTACTGGGCGAACTGGAGGGGCGCCGCGTGGCGTTTCTTGCGCGGCATGGGCGCGGGCATCGCATCCTGCCCTCGGAGTTGAACTTCCGCGCCAATATCTATGCCATGAAAAAACTGGGCGTCGAGCGGATTCTGTCTGTCTCGGCAGTTGGCTCGCTCAAGGAAGAGCACAAACCCACGGATTTTGTGATGCCCGATCAGTTCATCGACCGGACCTTTCACCGCGTATCGACGTTTTTTGGCGAGGGGATTGTGGGCCACGTGGCCTTTGGCGATCCGGTCTGCGCGACTGTGGCGAAGGCTGCCGCTGATGCCTGCGCAACGGCGGGCGTGGTGGGCAAACTGGGCGGAACTTATGTGTGCATGGAGGGTCCGCAGTTTTCCACGCGAGCGGAATCGAATCTCTATCGCAGTTGGGGCGCGGACGTGATTGGCATGACGAATTTGCAGGAGGCCAAGCTGGCGCGCGAGGCGGAGATTTGCTACGCGACCATTGCCATGGTGACCGATTACGACTGCTGGCGCGAAGGCCACGACTCGGTGACCATAGAGCAGATTGTCGCCGTGCTGCACCAGAACGCCGAGAACGCTGCGCGCGTGGTGAAAGCTGCCGTGGCAGCGATGCCGCACGAACGAAACTGCGCCTGCGCGTCTGCGGCAAAGTACGCTGTGCTCACGCAGCCGGACGCGATTCCTGCAGCAGCGAAGGAAAAACTCAAGCTGCTGTTTGGGAAGTATCTGGGATAGCTGCGAGTCCGCAAGTCCGCGCGAATGAGTTAGAGAGGGAATGAATGGCGATTACCGTAGTGGGCAGCGTTGCCTTTGATTCAATTGAAACACCAGCGGGGCGCAGAGAGCGTTGCCTGGGCGGAGCGGCCACTTATTTTTCGCTTGCCGCGAGTTACTTTACAGATGTGCGCGTAATTGCCGTGGTGGGCGAGGACTTTGGCCGCAGGCAGGAAGCGGTTTTCCAGGCGCGCAACATCGACACGCGCGGCATTGAGCACACCGCAGGCAAGAGCTTTTTCTGGGAAGGCTCTTATCTCGAAAACTTTAACGAAGCCAAGACGCACATTACGGATTTGAATGTTTTTGCAGCCTTCGAACCGAAGATTCCCGACTCTTACCGGGATTCGGAGTTTCTGTTTCTGGCCAACATCGACCCTGTCTTGCAGCGGCGTGTGCGCGAGGCGATGCCGGATGTGGAGCTGGTAGCCGGCGACACGATGAATTATTGGATCAAGGATCATCGCGCGGCGCTGCTAGAGGTGCTGAAGGGTCTGGATATTCTGCTCATCAACGACACCGAGACCAAAATGATAGCCGGCAACAATAACCTGGTGCAGGCGGCGCGCGCAGTGATGGCGCTAGGGCCAAAGGAGTTGGTAGTGAAGCACGGCGAGTATGGCGCGACGCTGTTCCACGCAGCCGATCCAAAGGTTCACGGCACGAAGTGTTTTCGAGCACCGGCAATGCCTTTGGAAGAGGTGATTGACCCGACCGGAGCGGGCGACAGCTTTGCCGGTGGATTTTTTGGCTACCTGGCTTCGCAACCTGAGCAGTCCCCGGCAGCATATCGCCGGGCGATGTTTTACGGCAGCGTGATGGGCTCGTTTGCGTGCGAACGCTTTGGCACGGAACGGCTGCAGCAACTTACGCGCGAGGAGATTGACTCGCGGTTTGCTCTCTTCCGCGAATTGACGCACCTTGCCTGAAAGCGAAATGAAGCAGAGTTCCCATCGTCGCGTGAAAGGCTCTGAGTGGTTGACGGTTGTGGCGTGTTGCGCGGCTGCTTCCATGAGCGCGATTGTGTGGAGTTGGCGCAACGGAGCCATGCTCAACTATGGCGATGCTGTAGCCCATCTGCACATTGCGCGACGTGTATTCGACGCACAGCGGCCGCGTCTGACTGAGCTGGGTTCTGTCTGGCTGCCGCTGCCTCATCTGCTACTGATTCCTTTCGTGCAGATTTATAGCTGGTGGGCCAACGGCCTGGCGGGCGTGATTCCATCGTCGTTGGCTTATCTGGCCGCGTGCGTTGGCATCTATCGGCTCGCGCGCTGCTGGCTGCGACGGACCCCTTCAGCGCTGGCGTTGACTTTTTTCGCGCTGAATTCCAACCTGCTTTACCTGCAAACGACTGCCATGACCGAGCCGCTGTTTATTTGCGAAATGGTGTGGATTGCAGTTTGGCTGGTGGAGTGGCGCGCGAGTTTGGACGGGGACGCCTCGATTCGTCACCGCATGCAGTGGCTGATTGCCGCTGCGCTGGTGGCTGCAATCTTTACGCGCTACGACGGCTGGGTGTTGGCTCTGTTGGCATGGACGTGCATGGGCCTGATGCTCGCTCGCCGTGGCCGGCTGCGCTCCGCGAGTTTTTGGCTGGCAAGTGCGCTGGTGGTGGCTGCGCCGCTGACGTGGTTCGTCTATAACGCAGTTGGATTTGGCGATTGGCTCTACTTCGCGCGCGGGCCGTATTCGGCCAAGGCCATCGAGATTCGCACTGCCGTGCCGGGATTTCCGCCGCATCCGGGCTGGCACAATCCATGGGTCGGGTTGATCTTTTTTGTGAAGGCAGCTGAAATGGACGCGGCTGCTGCTGCGTGGGGCAAAACGCTGCTGATAGTGAGCCTTGCGGGGACGGCGTGGGGCTGGTTGGCGGCGCGAAGGCGAGCGTTCACATGGGCGCTGCTGCTGTGGTTTCCCGTTCCATTTTATGCCTACTCGGTGTCGTACAACTCGGTGCCCATCTTCCTTCCCGTTTGGTGGCCGCACTCGTTTTACAACCTGCGCTACGGGATGGAGATGCTGCCGGCCTTTGCGTTGGGGTTGGGATTTGCGGCGCAGTTTGTGCTGGCCGTGGTAAATGAGTTCAAGCCGCGCCGGGTCAATGCGCGATGGGTGGGCTATGCTGCGGGCGCGCTGTTCGCGGTGTTGGCGCTAAACGCGATTCAAATGGTGCGCGAGCATCCGCTGGTTTATATGGAGGGGACGAAGAACATCGCGGCGCGCAGGGCTTACGACGTCGCGATTCCTCCGGTGTTGCGCGCGCTGATTGCGGAGCGACCACAGGCCGTGGTGCTGATGAATACGTCGGTCTTTCCTGAGATTGTTGCGCTCACCGGGATTCCGCTCCGCCAGACAATCAACGAAAGCGACCTGGAGATTTATCGCGCCGCACTTGCTGCGCCTGCAGCGCATGCAGGCCTTGTGTTGGCATTCGACGGGGACGAGATCGACCGCGCGGTGAAGGCGCATCCCGAAGGGCTGACTGCGGTTCGCCACTTTTCGACGGCGGGAGAGCCCGACGCGACGATTTATGTGTCCGACAAACCGGTATCGGTGGCACCAGATTGAGTCGAATTGGCCTGCATTGAGTGGTTTGCTCTCCCACCCTTGCGACAAAAGCAAGAACATCGCAAGGATGGGGCACCCAGAGCCTTCGACTACGGTGATAGCATCGGGCAAGGAAACGCGATCTCATTAACTGCAATGATTCGGAGGAAGATTGATTCCATTTACTAAAGCTCATGCCTGCGGCAACGATTTTTTGATTGTGACTGAAGATTCCGTTCAAGGCAGCGACTGCGCGGAGTTGACGAGAAGTCTTTGCGCGCGCAATACCGGTGTCGGCGCTGACGGCATCGAATTTTTCGAGTGGACCGGACCCAAGTCGGGCCGGATTAGCCTGCGTAACGCCGATGGTTCCATCGCCGAAATCAGCGGCAACGGCACGCGCTGCGTGGCGGCGTGGATGGCGCACGAACGCGGCTTCCAGCCGGGCGATGAAGCGAGGATTACCACCGACGCCGGCTTGCGCGTCTGCCGCTTGAACGCGCTGAAGACAGACGGCGAATTTACAGTGGAAGTGACCGCAGGGATGGGCGTGCCCGTGTTTGCGCCTCGAATCGTCAAGCTAGCCAGCGGTATGACGATAGCGGGGACAGATGTTTCCATGGGCAATCCTCATTTTGTCATTTTGGTGGACAACGCCGAGTTTTCCGTCGCCGGATTGCCGTGGCAGCAGATTGGCGCTGAGATTTGCGTGCATGCCGATTTCCCGCATCAGACCAACGTTTTATTTTTTCAAATCGTGAGCGAACGCGAGATCATGATTCGTATCTTCGAGCGCGGAGTGGGGCCGACGACTTCATCCGGCACGGGCAGTTCTGCCTCGGCCACGGCGGCGCTGGCGTTGAACGGCTGCAAGTCTCCGCTCACCGTGATTGCTCCCGGCGGTGTACAGACGGTTGCGTGGGAAGGTCAGGGCGCGGACCTGAGGCTCACCGGGCCGGCATCGCTGATTGCCCGTGGCGAGGCCTGGGCGCATCGGTGAGACG
>JBAPYY010000852.1:0-1957 GCA_049284975.1 Occallatibacter sp. | reverse complement strand
GCCTACACCTGAATAACACTCTGAGTATAGCCCCCGCATCTGACGAACGCATGAACCAGCCGCGCTGCGTCCCAAAATCCCAACGCATCCATCCCCCCACGATGGGGCCAGAGGGGACGGACCGCTGCACTGCGGTGAGATTTGAGACAGTCGAATCAGGGGACAGTTACCGTTCGCTGAAAACAATTGGCGAACGGGAGGTTAATGGTTAAGGATGAGGATAGCAGGAGAAGCGGAGGCTGGCTCTGCTGGAGAGCAACCGGCCAAGGAATACCCTGCTGGAGACTCATCCTGATGAGACAGCGGAGAGCGTGTAGGCTCTCCGCTGAAAAGCGAACCACTCAGACATCAGGGTAGATCTCCTCATGCCTGGGAAAACTCAAAGCCGCTGGCGGTGGAGAATTCCTCCAGGTTTGCTCGAACTCGTCCGGGGAAAGATAGTCGAGCGCCGAATGCAGCCGCTCGCGGTTGTAGAACACATCAATGAATTCTGCGATGTTCTGTTGCAACTCCTCCATCGTCGAATAGCGAGTGCAAGAGATTTGCTCTTTCTTGAGTGTGCCGATAAAACTTTCGCAATAAGCGTTCTCCCAAGGCCGCGCGGGCCGGCTCATGCTGATCGTCATATGCGCTTGCTCGAGACGCTTCACATATTCGTTGCTGGCATATTGCGATCCACGATCGGAGTGATGAACCAGTCCGCGCCCTGGTTGCCGATCGGCAATGGCTTTGTTCAGCGCCGCCAGGGCAGCGCTCCTTGCAGGCTACGGCCTAACGACCAGCCCACCACGCGGCGGGAAAACACATCCAACACAACGGCCAGATAAACAAACTCTCGCCCTAGTCGCAAGTAAGTGATATCAGCCACCCACAGTTGATTCATCGCCTTTATTTGCAGGTATTGCGCCAAATTCGGATAGACCGTATAACCGTGCGCTGAGTCGGTCGTCGCCACAAACTTGCGCTTACGAATCGCCAGCAGATTATCACTGCGCAGAATCCGCCGGACCACATGTTCTCCGACTGCGACTCCTTTCCTTCGTAGGGCCTGAGTGACGCGACGATAGCCTAAGATTCGTCTCCGCAGTGCTTCCTGTTGCACCGCTTCCCGAAGGGCCATCTCTGCTTGCTGCGGTTGGCGTTCTTGCCAATCCCGATAAAAACCAGCGCGGCTGACTCTCCCCAGTTCACACATCCGTTCTATGCTCGTGGCGCCTTGCTCAGTCGCTTGACGTTGGATCACTTGGTAGATCCCCCGTCGGAACCCACGCCGCTCTTCGAGCGTGGTCCCTTGACGCTGCGCAAGGCTGCGGCGAAAAAATCCAGTTCCGCCGCTTGTTGTCCGCTCAATCGCTCCAACGCCTCGATCTTGGCCTTCAACTGGATCATTTCCCTTGTCTCTGGGGCCTCCTCCTCCTCTGCTTTCGCTTCGGCCTTTGCTACGCCTTGGCTTCCCCAGCCGGCATTTCGCCAGGCGTACAGAAACTTACGCCGCATCCCCAACTCCCGCGCTAGCGCCGTTGGACTCTCGCCCGCCACCATCCGGTCCACCGCGTTTCGCTTGAACTCAGCGCTGTACTTCTTTCGCCTCTGTCCTTCGACTTTTTCTGACACTCTCGTTTCCTTTCGCTGAAAGTGTCCCCTTTCTCCCTTGTCTCATTTTTCCACCGCAGTGCACCGCTATGGAACCATGACGCTTTTTCGTCCACACCTCGATTTTCCGCGAATTTACTCAATATTTCCGCCGGTCGCCCTGATTCCCTCTCCCATTCCCTGAACAATACGCCCCAGAATATTCCTAGTGCTCCCTAACAAAACAAACCACTTATCGACAACCACCCGCCGCTCGCACCTCGAATTTCGGCTTTGGGGCCATAGCCGTCCGTCAGCATCCACCCCGCCCCAAAATCCCGCCTAGCCGAGCAGCGCCTCCCTTGCTACCATCGTCAAGCACGTC
>JBAPYY010000851.1:0-2768 GCA_049284975.1 Occallatibacter sp. | reverse complement strand
TCCAGACAACGCAAAGGCATGGTTCAATCACTGCATCAACGGTCTACAGTAATTCCTAAAATGCTCTAGACACCAGAGCAGATTGGCCCCATCCGGGTTTTCACGCAAAAAATTCTCGCCGTAACGCAAAATTTTCGGTATATTAAAGACTCCGGCATCATCCCAGACACGTTCGAGCCTGCTCTGACAGGCGATTTCAGGAACGATAAGGCGATTTCCTCCCTCGGAATCGCGCGGCATTTGTGCATCTTGGGTTAAACATCGCAATCAGTACGGATACATTCCATCGGGAAGGTTGCAATGCAATCATCGGATCGCCATATTCGCACCCCGCGCCCTCAAGGGCTTTACCATTCGCGCAACGAGCACGACGCCTGTGGCATGGGGCTGGTGGCCAGCATTCGCGGTGAAAAGAGCCACGACATTATCCGCAAGGGTCTTGAGGTGCTCATCAATCTCACCCATCGCGGCGCGGCGGGCTGCGATCCGGATACGGGCGACGGCGCGGGCATTCTAATTCAGATTCCGCACATTTTTTTCGCGCGCGAATGCGGCGAGTTGGGAATGCAGTTGCCGGAGCCGGGCGCCTATGGCGTGGCCATGTGCTTTCTGCCCGTGGACAAGCACAGCAGGCTGCAGTGCGAGGGCGTCATCGAGCGCATCGCCCAGGAAGAGGGCCTGACTGTGATTGGCTGGCGTGACACGCCGGTGAACGGCATCGCCATCGGCCGCGAGGCGCGCGCCTCCCAGCCATATATCGAGCAGTTGTTTCTGGGACGGCCAGCGGACCTCGACGAGGACGCCTTCGAACGGCTTCTCTACAAGGTTCGCCGCCGCACTGAGAACGAGATTGACGCCTCGGAAATTGAGGGTAAAGACTTTTTCTATATCCCCTCACTTTCCTGTCGCACCATCGTTTACAAGGGCCTGATGCTGGCGCCGCAGATTGAGAAGTTTTATTTCGAGCTAGCGAATCCGCTGGTCACCAGCGCGCTCTGCGTGGTGCATCAGCGTTTCTCCACCAATACGTTTCCGAGTTGGAAACTGGCTCACCCTTACCGCTATGTATCGCACAACGGCGAGATCAACACCATCCGCGGCAACGTGAGTTGGATGAACGCACGCCAGTCGGTGCTGGAGAGCCCGCTGCACGGTGACCAGATCGACAAGCTCTATCCGGTCATCATGCCGGACGGCAGCGACTCCGCCTCGCTGGACAACGCTGTGGAGTTTCTCTTTCAGTCAGGCCGCTCGCTGCCTCACGTCATGGCAATGCTGATTCCCGAAGCCTGGGCGGGCAATCCCGACATGGACGAAGACAAGCGCGCCTTCTACGAGTACCATGCCTCCCTGATGGAGCCCTGGGATGGCCCGGCGGCCATCACCTTCACCGACGGTCGCGTTATCGGAGCCACACTCGATCGCAACGGACTGCGCCCCGGCCGTTACATTGTCACCAAAGATGATTTAGTAGTGCTGGCGTCAGAAGCCGGCGTGCTCGACGTCCCCGCGAAAGACATTCGCAAAAAAGGCCGACTTCAGCCTGGCCGGATGTTCCTGGTGGATACGGTCCAGAAGCGGATCATCAGCGATACCGAGATCAAGAAGGAGTTGGCCGGCAAGCAGCCTTACGCAAAATGGCTTGAGGAGCGGCAGATCTCGCTCGATCAATTGCCCGAGCCTTCGCGCATGATCGCCTCTAATCCCGAGACGCTACTGCGCCGCCAGAGAGCCTACGGATACAGCGAAGAAGATCTGAAAATCCTGCTGGCGCCAATGGGCGCGCGCGGTGAAGAGCCGATCGGCTCCATGGGCACGGACGTGCCGCTGGCTTGCCTCTCTGACCGCCCGCAACCGTTGTTCAGCTACTTCAAGCAGCTCTTCGCGCAAGTCACCAACCCACCCATCGATCCCATCCGCGAAGAGATGGTGATGTCGCTGATCAGCTACATCGGCACGGAGCGCAACATTCTGGACGAGGCGCCCGAGAACTGCCACACGCTCAAGCTGCCGAATCCGATCCTTACCAACCGCGACCTGGAAAAGCTGCGCCGGGTATCTTCGGGAGACTTGCTGGCCACCACTCTGCCGACGCTGTTCCGCGCATCCGATGGTGAGAAAGGCCTGAAACACTCACTGGAAGACCTGAGCGCCCGCGCTGCGCACGCCGTCGAATCCGGATATACGCTGCTGATTCTTTCCGATCGCGGCGTTGATCCGACATATGTGCCGATTCCGAGCCTGCTGGCCATGGCCGCAGTGCATCACCGGCTGCTGGCCGATAAGACCCGCACCCAGGTGGCATTGATCATCGAGAGCGGTGAACCACGCGAGGTAATGCACTTTGCCCTGCTTATCGGCTACGGCGCCAGCGCCATCAATCCCTATTTGGCCATCGAGACTCTCCACGACCTGAAGCGGCGAGGCTTATTGCCACACAACGTCACCCCCAACCACGCAGAGAAAAACTTTATCAAGGCCATCAATAAAGGCCTGCTGAAGACCTTCTCGAAGATGGGCATCAGCACTTTGCAAAGCTATCGCGGCGCGCAGGTTTTCGAGGCTGTGGGACTGAATCAATCGCTGGTCGAGAAATATTTCTCCGGCACGGCCTCGCGCATTGAAGGCGTTGGTCTTGACGTGCTGGCTCGCGAGGCTCTGCTCAAGCATGCTTACGCTTTCCAACCGCTCACCGAGTCTGAAACCGATCTGGTCGTAGGCGGGCATTATCAATATCGCGAGGGCGGCGAGTATCACCTGCTGAATCC
>JBAPYY010000850.1:0-3592 GCA_049284975.1 Occallatibacter sp. | reverse complement strand
CTTCATCCATGACCAATCGGTGGTGAGCTACAACACGGTTTTATGGAACGATGACAACATCCCGACCGTGGGCTCCAGCTTTTCCAATCCCTCGTACGGCGCTGTCATCAAGCTGACCGGCGCGATTACTCCCAACGTGCTCGTGGAGGCGTCGATCAACTACGACGGCAACAAGATCAACCTGCTGCCGGTACCGGCGCTGGGTGGTACCATCACTCAACCGTCGGGATGGGGTCCTGAGGCCAACATGTCCTACTTCCCGACGGCCAACAACCAAGGGAACCGCTTGCCCGACTTCAATCTGAGCACCACGGGCGTCAACTGGGGTCCGGGAAACGAGCCGTGGATCAACGGCGCCGAAGACTATAACGAAATCTACGCCCTGTCGATTACCAAGGGCAAACACGCGTTGAAGTTCGGCGGCGGCTACAACCGCTATACCAAGAACCAGATCATCGGCGATCTTACTGAGGGGAAATACCAATTCAACGATGGCTGGAACGGCGCATGCCCGGCAGCCGGATGCGCTGCCGGTTATCATCCCCACACTCCTTCAGGCGCACTCACAGGCGATTCGTATCTGGATTTAGATCTCGGCCTGGCCTCTGTATACAGCCAGTCGCAGACCGATCCTGAAAACAATTACGTGAACAATACGATCTCCGCCTATGCATCAGACAACTGGCACGTGAGCAGCCGGTTGAGCGTGCAGCTTGGCCTCCGTTACGATGCTCTACCGCACGTTTGGGAACGCCACAACCAGGTTTCCAACTTTGATCCATCGCAGTACCAGGCAGGACTTGCACCTTATTTCGACACTTCGTCGGCCGCCTTCTGTACTGCTGTTACTGCAACTTGCCCGCTAGGCGCCAGTCCTGGCCTTCAAACCTTTGGTTCAGCCATGTACTACATGAACGGCATTACGCTGGCTGGCGTAAACGGAACCCCGCGTGGCATAGTCAAGAACTTCTGGAAGACCTATGAGCCTCGCCTCGGTTTCTCCTATGACATCACCGGCAATGGCAAGACCGTAATCCGCGGCGGCTTTGGCACGTTCTTCGAACGCATCCAGGGCAACGACGTTTACGACATCGCCGGCAATGCTCCTTTCGTCAACACGCCTTCGGCCAACAATGTGGAGGTGAGCAACACCAGCACCAACTGGCTCTCGGGCGGCACGGCAAGTTCGCCGATATTCCCGCAGGGTCCTACGGTTATGAACCCGTACTATCCCGATCCGGGCGTTGCGATGTACAGCCTGGGCGTGCAGCATGAGATCGTTCCTTCGGTTGTCTGGTCAACGCAATACGTCGGCAACATCGGCTGGCACCAGAACATTCGCAAGAACATCAACATGTTCCCGCTGAGCACATCGCTGGCAACTCGCGCGCTCTATGCGGGCGGTTCCATGTCCAGCTACCAGGATCAGAATACGGTGACGTATCCTGGCTTTGGCGGCATGAATCAGATCACCAATGAAGCCACCAGCAGCTACAACAGCTTGCAGAGTGGTGTGCGCCAGCAGGGCAAGCACGGCCTCAGCTACGAGGTGGATTACACCTGGTCGCATGAGATCGACTCAGAACTGGGCAGCGGCGATCTGAACTGCTGCGCCAGCAATCCCTGGAACATCAAGTACGACAAGGGCTCCGGCACGCTGGATCGCCGTCAGATCCTGAGCGCCAGCTATGAGTACAAAATGCCCTTCTTCGTGAGCTCTCATGGCTTGGAGAAGAGCATCCTCGGTGGCTGGGAAATCGCAGGCACTGTGGTCAGAGAGACCGGCCTTCCGTGGTCGGGTAATAATGCTCCAACCGGCAACTATGGGGATACAGTGGGCCTGGGCGGCGGCTACAGCAACCGCGCCAGCATAGTTCCTGGGGCCAAGGTCAAGTATGCGAAGAAGCAGTTGAGTCCAGGTCAGTATTACTGGATGGACCCCGCCAACAACGGCGCCACCTTCATTGCACCTACCGCGCCGTGGCAGGGCGGAGGGAACAATGGCTTCGGCAACTCCGGCAGAGACGTTGTGGTAGGTCCCGGCCGCACCAACTTCAATACGTCGCTTTACAAGACCTTCGCTATCGGCGAAAGGGCTCATTTCGAGTTCCGCGCCGAGTCGTTTAACACTTTCAACCACACTCAATTTGACGTGGGCAGCGGAGCCGGCGCCATCAACGACACGACGAACAGCGCAAAATTTGGCCTGGTCAACAACGCCGCAGACCCGAGAACCTTCCAATTCGGCGGCAAAATCGTTTTCTAACCTGAACTCATAACCGGGGCGCGGCAGGCAATGTCTGCCGCGCCCCTTTTCTTTTGGGCGATGCAAGCGCGCGCCTTCAAATAAAATGAATAAGAAGCAAGAGTGACACACAATGCGGCTGAGATTTTGCCTGACACTGACGATGACATTGTTGATAGCCGCGCGCTGTCTGGGACAGGCGGCAACGGATTCCAACCAACAGCGCCAAACGGCAATTGCCCTCGAACAACAGGGCAAGAATGCAGAGGCTGAAACCGCGTGGCGCTCGTACATGAAGGCTCATCCCTCCAGCGCTGAGCCGTATGCTCACCTTGGCCTGCTCGAAGCACGGCAGGAACACTACAGCGAGGCCGTGCCGCTTTACCGCAGGGCACTGGTGCTCAATCCCGCTTTTCCCGGCCTGCGACTGAATTTGGGTCTCGCGCTCTTCAAGGGCGGCGAAATGAAGCAGGCGATTGTGGAATTCGAGCCTATGCTCAAGAGGCAGCTTCCAGGATCACCTGAAGCGCAGCGGCTGGTTATCTTGCTGGGGATGGCCCATTACGGACTGGGTGAATACGCCGCTGCGGCACCTTATCTGAAACAAGCCGCCACTCACGATCAGCAGAATCTTCCCTTGCGTCTAGCTTTGGCGCACAGTTGCCTGTGGTCGAAGCAGTACCAGTGCGTTCTGGATACTTATCACGAGATTCTTTCGCTGAACGCAGAGTCGGCTGAGGCAGATATGCTTGCCGGCGAAGCTCAAGATGAGCTGAAGAACACTGACGGCGCCTTGCAAGAGTTTCGCAACGCGGAGAAAGCCAATCCAAAGGAGCCCGACGTGCATTTCGGCCTGGGCTACCTCATGTGGCGTCTGATGGAATACGGGGAAGCAGCGCAGGAGTTCCAGGCTGAACTGGACAACAATCCGGAACACGGCCAGGCGATGGCATACCTGGGAGATACGGAGATGAAATTGGGCCATCCCAAGGACGCAATTCCGGTGCTTGAAAAGGCCATTAGGATTGATCCCAGGAATGAACTGGCGCACATTGATTTGGGCATGATGTATGCCGATGCAGGCCGACGGGACGAGGCCCTGCGGGAACTGAAGGTTGCCGAAGAGCTAACCCCTGGCGACCAGAATGTGCATTGGCGCCTGGGGCGGTTTTACCAGTCAATAGGAATGAAGGACGAGGCAAAGGCGGAGTTCGATAAAACCCGCAACCTGCAGAAAGCCGCCGACGAAACGACCTTCAAGAAACTACATCCAACAGGGCAAACCGCAGGCGCGCCCGCTGCCAAGTGATTGTCGAGACAAGAGACATTCATTCACTGTAACCCTGG
>JBAPYY010000849.1:0-3049 GCA_049284975.1 Occallatibacter sp. | reverse complement strand
AGGCCTGCGCGACCCGCGCACCGGCAAGACGCCCTGGGCAGTGGTGCAGTTGCGCAAGGAAAATCTGCGTGCGGACAGCTACAACTTGGTGGGTTTTCAGAACCATTTGAAATTTGGCGAGCAGGCGCGGGTGCTGCGGCTGATTCCGGGGCTGGAGAACGCGCGCTTCCTTCGATACGGGCAGATTCACCGCAATACTTACATTCAGGCGCCGGTTCTGTTGGATGAAACGCTGCGCCTGAAGAAAGAGCCGCGGATATTGTTCGCGGGACAGCTCTCCGGAGTGGAAGGCTACACGGAGTCGATTGCGACAGGGCTGCTGGCGGGGATTTATGCGGCTGCGCTGGCGCGCGGCGAAGAACCTGCGCCTGCACCGCGCGCGTGCGCTCTGGGTTCGCTGGTGCATTACATTACCCACGCCGACCCCAAGCATTTTCAACCGGCGAACGTCACCTTTGACCTGCTGGAACCACTGGAAGAGGAAGTGCGTAAGAAGGTGCGCGACAAGAAAGAGCGCCACCGGTTGCAGTGCGAGCGCTCGCTGGCGGCTTTCGATGTGTGGCGGGTAAACGTATCGGCGTCTTCAGCTCCGGTGAGGTAAGCAGGAGGCCGAGGACTGCTACGTGAATCTGCTATCGTACGCTTGGGTGACATCCATGCGCAGAGATGCCTCATTGTTTGCTTTGACTGCGACAGGGTCTGCACTATGTTGGTTGACGCTGGCGATGGAGCCAAGCCTCGAGCTGCCCTGGTGGCTTCCACTGGCCATTTCCGCGCTGTATCCCATCCTCTCGACAATCCTCTCCCGTGAGCGCTGGTGGCTCTTCCTGCTTGGCTCTGCTTTTGGAGCGATTGCCGGAGCGGTCAGCGGATTCACGATCTGGCCTCTCGACCCGCTATTTTGGGAAGGCGGAGAGTACGCGCTCATGGTGTTGGTGGCTGCATTTGTTCTTTTGGCTCTTATCGTGGGCCTGGCCGTGCGCAGGACCATGGTGCCGACCGGAAGACTCCGGCGCGTCATATGGGTCGGATTGGCGTGCTGCGTCGCATACGGGCCAATAGTCCTCGTCTTGACGCCGCCGCTCGTTGCCATGAGGGTGGCACGAAATGATCGACTCGCTGCGGAGAGATTTGAAGGTCTGAGGGTTGCAGTTGACCAGACCAAAGCGGAATCTGGCGGAGTTGCGCGCATCTGCGATGGCAGGACACTGAAGGAGCACTATTCCGGACCGCCTTTTAGCGATATTGACTGGCGGTATATTGCTGGAAACTATGTCCAGAAGGACGGCTACTACTTTGGGATTTGGATTTATTGTCCACAGCCGGAGAAATATGTCGTTGAAGCACAACCGATGAGACAGAAGGGGGACGGCACTCGCCAATTTTGCGCGGACGATTCAGGAAAGGCAGGATGCGAGATGGGCACTCACGAAGAGTGCTTGCCATGCATGCGGTGAGGTGTGCTGTTCAAGCCAACCATCGTATGCCGATCTTCTTTACCGCCTTGGCGGGCGTGGAGTCGTACCCATCGCTATGCCGGTCGCGAAGCTCCGCGCCCGGCTGCGGAACTTCGCGCATAATATCTGCGTAGGTCTCTTGTACAGTGTGCCTTCCCCGGAAAGGACTCATATGCGCGCTATCTCTGCCGCCGATGCCATCTCGCCTGCCATTCAACGCACAAAGGAATTCCTCTTCAGGCCATTCTCGTGGGGAGACTACCTGAAGCTCGGATTGGTGGCCATCATCACCGAGGGTTTTTCCAGCAGGCTCCATTCCTCATCGCATCATAACCAACCCTCCGGACACGGTCCCGTCTTCAACTCCCTGCACGACATCCCCCACGAATGGATTGTCGCCATCGTGGCGGCCGTGCTGATCGCGATTGTGGTGTCCCTCATCGTGGCCTATCTCGTCACCCGCCTTCGGTTCGCGTTTTTTCATTGCCTCGTCCACAACACAAGAGAGATTCGCCCCGGCTGGCACCTGTATCGGGACAAGGCGATGCGCTTCTTCGGTTTGAACATTGCGGTGGGGTTCTGCTTCGTGTTGCTGGCCGCCCTCATTACCATCCCGTTCGTATCCGGATTCGTCAAGCTCTTCCGGGAGATGGCGCCGGGCGGACATCCCGACATCCCGTTGTTGCTGTCCCTGGTGCTGCCCTTGATTCCCATCATTCTTCTACTGGCGTTGGCCGCAGTTCTCTCGGACGTGATTCTGCGCGATTGGATGCTGCCGCACTACGCTCTTGAGGACGCCAGGGCAGGCGAAGCGTGGTCCCAGGTCTGGGCGCGCATCGCGGCAGAGAAGGCGCAATTCATTGCCTACGCGCTGCTGCGGCTCGTCCTGCCTGTCCTCGCCATGATCGCGCTGTTTATCGTGCTCATCATTCCCGGCATCTTCCTCGTCGGTTCCCTGGGAGGCATTGAGTACGGCATCCACTCGGCATTCGCAGATGGCACGGGCGGGACCAAGGTAATCGGCATAATTCTCATGGCCTTCTTCGGCGTGGTTGCCTTCGGCTTCGCCTTGTTGGCGAGCATCTGCCTGGCAGGACCAATCGCCACGGCCACGCGGGAGTTTGCACTGATTTTCTATGGCGGCCGGTACCAGGCTCTAGGCGAAATTATTTCTCCGCCGCCGCCACCGCTGCCAGTTAGCTGACCGCATGGTGCAGACTGCCTGCCCATGGCTTCACTTCGCCGTGGCGCGAGCGTCTCTATCCTCTTCACCGTCTTTGGCAGGTCGGGGATCGTGCTCGTCTATCTTCTGCTCCCGATGAACGGGAGGGTTACCAATGGGTTTGCGGCTCGGGATGCGGCGGAGCAGAAGCTGTGGCATCATGGGGTGAATGGATTCGTAATTTCTGATCGAGTGCTTGCAGCGAATCGGAATTCCCTGAAGGGCTAAAGCCCCGGTTCATTTTGCTGGTTTATGTACGGGTAAAGAGACTGTGGAAAGACCCGAAATCTCGGGTGAAATTGGCGGAAAACATCACTCCGGGGCTAAAGCCCGCATTGTTTCTGTTGGCCTTATGCGGGGGTTGAAACCC
>JBAPYY010000848.1:0-6106 GCA_049284975.1 Occallatibacter sp. | reverse complement strand
GTGGGGATTTTCCGGTTGGATTATCTTTCTTGTCTTCTTACCGTAGTAGCGACGATTCTTGTCGGCCGAAAAATGTTGACCGGCCTGGTTGTCTCGGGAGTAAACAGCTTGATCTTTTGCGTTATTGGATTGCATACCTCCCAGTACGGTTTCATCCCGGCAAACGTGTTCTGCATTTGCGTCTACGCTTTTAACCTGAAGTCGTGGCTAAAAAAGGAAGAACCGCCACGCCCAGATCAGATCGGCACCCTCGCGTAGGCAAAGCTGAATGGCTGTCTTGACGCAGGATTAACCAATTGAATTCGCTTTGTGTTGTGTGTTTTGAGAGCACTGCGGAATCTTGATATATCTGCTTCCTTCCAGAAAGTGCGGGACACGGGAAGTGAGGGCTGCCATTCTCACGTATACCGTCCATCGAGACGCAACTCGCATTGAACTTTTCAGAGTCCTTTCTGGATGCGGAACTCGCGAACCACTTCGGCTGGATCGCGATGCTGGCCGTCGACGGCCTGGTTCATGGTCCGCATGTCTTCCTCTGTGACTCTTCCAGCAAGGGCGGTAAGCGCGCTTTGAATCTGCGGCCAGCGCTTCAGTGCATCGTCACGCACCAGCGGAACGGCCTGGTAGGGAGGAAAATAGTGCTTGTCGTCCTGGAGCACGGTCAGACCCAATGCCTGGATTTGCCCGTCGGTTGAGTTGGCAGCGATCATATCGACCTGGCGGCTGATGAGAGCGCGATAGAGCAATCCCAGATCCATTGTGTGCGGCGCGCTCGCGAAACTGAGCCCGTACGCCTTCCTCAGCCCCGGTAAGCCGTCCGGACGCTGTTCAAATTCGTAACCCACACCAAGACGCCAGTTCGGCGTATACTTCGCGGCCTGGCTCAGCGTTGTGAGATGCAATTGCCGCGCATCGTCTCCGCGGGTCACCATGGCGAAGGTGTTCTCGAAACCAAGCGGCTCGGCGACGGTGATGCCGTATCGCGAGGCATAAAGTCGGCGGACCGTGCGGAGAACAGATTCGGGATCGCGGTCGACAGGTTGCTTGAGAATTGCGGTGAGCGCCGTGCCAGTGTATTCAACATACGCGTCGATGCGTCCCGCAACTAATGCCTGCTGGCAAATGTAGCTGCCTGCCAGATAGAAGCGCCGTTCAACTTTGAGACCGGACTTGGCTTCAATCTCCTGCGCCAGTAGTTCGCCGAGAATCACTTGCTCGGTAAAATTCTTCGCACCGATGACGGGATGGTCGGACCGCGGAGGAAAGCACGATGTGAGCAGCGCGCACAAAATGACCGAAACGGTAGCAGTGGCCGTGCGCATCATGGGGCGGGAACCTTGAACTTGTGTTCGAGCAGGCCGAGCGCCGCATCAGCCGCAAGTGCCAACAGGGCCGCAGGGATAGCTCCAGCAAGAACCAGGCGATTATCAACCGACGCAACACCACGGAAGATGAGCTCCCCAAGCCCGCCTGCACCCACTGCCGCTGCAATCGTGGCTATGCCGATGCAGGTAACGGTCGCGGTTCTAACGCCCGCAAGAATGAAGGGCGCCGCGAGAGGCAGTTCAACTTTGAAAAAGCGTTGCGTATCGGTCAGTCCCATGGCGCACGCGACTTCAATGATGGCGCGATCGATGCCTCGGATTCCCGCGTAGGTATTGCGCAGGATTGGCAGCAGCGCATAGGCGGAGAGCGCAACAATTGCAATACGTGCGGCGCGTTCTCCAAGCCAAGGCAAGGGCAATAGGAAGCCGAACATCGCAAGCGAAGGAATGGTCTGCAGAATGTTGGCCAGCCCGATCACAGGTTTAGCCCATTCTGGAGAGCGAGCAAGCCAGACGCCGGCGGGCACGGCGATTGCAGTGGCAGATATCATGGCCGCTCCGGTGAGCCAGAGATGTTCGACGGTCAGCGTGGCTATTTCACTACCGTATTGCGCAAGAAAGCCTGCGCTCATACACCTCCCTCCGGGAGCCGGATCTCCGACGCCGCATTGTGCCAACCACGATGAAAGGCGCACACATAGGCCTCAATCAGCGGCTCGCGCGATGCGATGAACTCATTCGGCGAAAGACAGGCGAGCAGCTTGCCTTCGTTCAGAAGTAAGATGCGTTGCGCAAGATAAAGTGCCTCATCCAGATCATGTGTCACCAGTAAAACTGTCTTCTTCAGGCGGCCTAGCAGGCCGCGAAGCATGTCTTGCATCTCAACACGTGTCAGCGGGTCAAGCGCTCCGAACGGTTCGTCCATGAGAAGAAAGTCAGGCTCGTTGGCCAAAGCGCGGGCCAGGCCTACTCGCTGGCGCTGGCCTCCGGAAAGCTGGTGGGGAAAGCGCTTTGCAAAACTGGCAGGATTCAGCCCGACAATTTCGAGCAATTCGTGGCTGCGGCGCGCGCGGTCCTGCAGGGAACGGCCCTCCGCCTCCAACACGAGACCAACATTACGCTCGACATTGAAGTGCGGGAAGAGGCCTGTCTCCTGAATCACGTAACCCATATTTCGGCGCATCTTGATAAGGTCAAAGGCGCTAACGTTCTTACCGTGAAGCAGAATCTCGCCACTCGTCGGCAGAACCATACGATTGACAGTACGGAGCAGCGTGGTTTTTCCCGAGCCACTCCGACCAAGGATGGCAGCCGTGGTTCCTTCTTCGACCGTGAGCCAGATCGAGTCGAGCAATAGCCGGCCTTGCGGAGTGGCAAAGCAGAGGTCGCGGAATTCAATGGCATCGCTCATGGCTCTTTTACGCTCTATTCCTCAAATTAAAGCGCAAAGCTGAATCGAGAGACCTAACCCGGACTCGCCATTAGAATGGTCTTCCTTGCATTCCCCAGGATCACGCTCTTCAGCACTCTTGGTGGATTTTGACCAGCTACGAGTACTCGTTAAGAAGATATCTGCGACGGGGACAACGCGACGGCAGCTTCACTGGTAAGGACACGGAAAGCGAATGTTTCCTGAAGGTAGAGCCGCACTTGGGAGTCGGTATGGCTGAGGTAGCCGATCGAAACATCCTGCCCGATGTTAAGTTCGAAGTCGCCGCCTCGCGTCGTCAGGACGAACGCACCTTCGATCGCTGGCGCCCACACAAGGTTGCCGTCTACGATTCGATTGACGTGCTCGAGGACGGGATACCCATGATCGCGGGTCTCGGCGAGCGCCGTATACTCATCGGCTCCGAGCAATACCGAGTAGGGCCCGTTTACACCTACAAGGCGTAATTGGCTCAATGCTTGCGCCACCGCATCGGGATAATCCCGCACGTTCGCAGGAAGTGGAACAATTGGGTTGCTGGTGCCTTCCCGAATGCCCTGAATATCTGCTTCGGCGTATCCGTTGAAGATGGCCCGGTCTTCGGCAAAAGCAAGTTTCTTTGCGGCGTCTTTCGCGGCCTGCCAGTCGGAGTCGTCCGATCCACGCTCTACGTCATCGATTGCCTGACGGGATAATTCAAATGGCACCCGCAACTCTACGAGAGGCTTTACCTCCCGCTGTCTTGCGACGATATCCTCTGCGGGAGGGGAGATCGATCGCAGGTGGCCAGTCGCCACTCCGGGCAGAGCGATTCCTCCCGGCGAAGGAACGTCAACAACCCGCCGTCCGGCTAGAAAGCGCTTCAGAGTCCTTGTAGTCTCTTCCTCAATCTGCGACCATGCAGCGTCAGAGACTGGCGCCAATTCTCGATGGAGGTTATTCATCCTTGTCTCCTTTAAGTGATCCGATCTTGAGTGAGGTGTCGTTCTCGGACGAGGCCGAAGGTGGGTTTGATGTTTGCGACGCGATGGTTTCCGCTGAGTCCGGCCCACCTCCGCTGATGTTTTCCAGAAAAGTTGCAGACGGCACGAAAAACAAGCTGCCGGTGGCGGCGTGGCTGAAATCAAGCAACCGGTCATAGTTCCCGGGCGGACGGCCGACAAACATATTCTGAAGCATCGTCTCCGTGATGCGCGGAGTGCGGCTGTACCCGATGAAGTATGTCCCAAACTCACCGTATCCCGGACGTCCAAAAGGCATGTTGTCGCGCAGAATCTTGAGTTCTTTCCCATTCTCTTCGATGACTGTCAGCGCGTTATGCGCCGACGCCGGTTTTTCGGCATCGCTCAGCTCGATGTCTGAGAGTTTCCTGCGGCCAATGATGCGCTCCTGGGCCTCAATGGAAAGAGCATTCCATGCCTTCATATTGTGAAGGTACTTTTGCACGATGACATAGCTGCCCCCTGCAAAGGCCGGGTCTTCACCACCGATAATTGCAGCCTCGCGTGCGGCCTCCCCCCTCGGATTTTCCGTGCCGTCGACGAAACCGACGACATCGCGATCATCGAAATACCGGAAGCCGTGAACCTCATCAGCAATTGAAACTGCATCCCCGACGCTGTCCATGATCTGAGTCGCCAATTCAAAACAGAGGTCCATACGCTTAGCTCGAATGTGGAACAGGATGTCGCCGGGCGTGGAGACGGCGTGGCGCTCGCCTGACCGAATCTCTCGAAACGGGTGAAGTTCCGCGGGCCGTGGCGATCCAAAAAGCTTGTCCCAGCCATCGGACCCGAATCCAACCACGCAGGTAAGGCCCGCCTCAATGTCTCGAAACTCAACGGCGCGGATGAGCCCGGAAAGGCCTGCGCAGAACGACCGCAGAAGTGCGTAGGAGTCCGGCTCCTGGCGAATACAGACAACCAAAAAGATCGCCGCGCGTGTGAGCGGAGCGACCACATTTTGAGGAAGAACGATCTCGTTTAGCTCCTCGGGTGCGTCCATTTCGTCAATCTCGATCCACGAAGATTTTCATCCATCGAAAGTATCGCATTTCTGAATTGCTCCGCACACCATTATCTTTATCGCTGCGACAAAGTTGCCTTCGTGTGCGCAGTTCTCAATTAAATGGCGCCGTTCCGGGTACTTAGTGTCGGGGTCGTCGCAGTTCAACGCTTCTGATACGGGTGGAAGATGTAGTCCTTCGCCTTCACGGCCGAATGGCACGTGTTTCCACAGTCGGAGAGGCTCTTAGGATCGGGTGTGAACTTGTCCAACGCGGCGTCGTAGTTGAACACCGCGTATCCCCATCCGCCGGTCTTCGGAAATCTCTTGCTGTCTTTTTCCATGATGAAAGCCTGCTTAAAGACGTCGGGCACATCCACGGCGAACTGGGCCTCCGTACTCTTCTTCGGTTTCCACTGAAGCTTCACGATCATGGAGCCTTCCGGGAACGGCTTGCCGTCGCCAGGAACGCCGGCTTTGTAAGCCTTGATCATCTTCGGCTAATTCCTTCTCGCCTTGAGGATGCTGGATCGATCCGCTAGTGACGCAGGCCAACTACTGGCTCAACACCGCTGCCCGGAAAGCTTCAAGCGAACATTCGTAACCGTTTTAATCTGCGTCGCATCCGGGCCGAGCGCTAACCGTACGCTAGATCGGTGCTCTGCCCAACCTCGATAATGTAACCGTCAGGATCGCGGATATAGCAGCGTATCTCGCCGTACTTGGGTTTTGGCTCCGTAATGAACTCGGCTCCTCGACCTTTCCACAATTGATAGCACGCTTGGATATCCGCAACGCGGAAATTCATAAAGCTGTTGATGTGATTCGGGTCGGGGACGCTGAGTGTTACCGTAGGCTTGTCGGGGGTCGGCCCGCCCCCAACGTTGAGAATCATCCAGATATTCGCAAGTAGAAGGTACGCAGGCGCGTTGCCGTCACCCAGGCTCAAGATGCGAGCGCCAAAGACCTTTTCATAGTAGTGAGCCGACCGGTTGATGTCGGCGACGGTGAGAAAATGCGCGATGGAGAGCCCCTCGCGCGGGGGCATTTCATAGCTCTTCTGCTCGACTTGAACCGCGTTCATTGATAACTCCTTTCGATATGGTGCTCCTTACAGATACGGCGTCCCGAGTCCCGCTTCCATTCATAAAAAACCGATCGACGCTAGCTAGTGCAGCAGCGATTCCCAGTTGGCTGGCACCTTTCCGCGAGGTCCAGGTGTGGGCTGATCGTACGGATGCGCATGCGGCGGAAGCAACCTCGAACTTTTGATCATCCCCTGCTTCTCGTAGTCGTAGAACCAATCCTCATCTGGCTCAAAGCTGGCAATGATCGGATGCCCTGTCGC
>JBAPYY010000847.1:0-2403 GCA_049284975.1 Occallatibacter sp. | reverse complement strand
TTGTAAGACCCTAGCGCGGTCATGGCATCGACTGAGAATCTTCCTTGCGGAAAAACCATGATGCGGTCGTACGGCAGGCCGGTCCTTCGACTGAAGGTTGTCATACGACGCTGCGCGATCTCAAGCATCGCATTTAGTAATTCTGGATCGGCAGCGGCAAACTCTGCACTCATGTGGTCGTTGCCGTGGAAGCAAATGGAAAACCGATCAGCGTTCTCTTTGAAAAGGCGAATGATTTGCTTTGAGCTGCGACGAAAATTATGGGGAATAAATGCGATCGTGGTCTTGAAATTGTGTTCCTGCATGAGCTGCAGTAATCGTTCAAAGTTCAGAAATCCGTAGTTGGGACGCAGCAGAGGATCATCGACCAACACTCCGGCATGACTCTGCACGGGGCGCCAGCACTCCTCTCCGAAGAGGTGTCTGAGCGCCATAGCATACGGAACGAACATTGAAAAGCTCTCGCTCAGCCATGCCTCGCCTACCTCTTCATTGAGATCGATTACATCTCTGCTTCCAAGCAGCAGAACAGCGGTATCCCCAGTCGTGAACGCAGCGAAGAAAGCATCTGGCCCAAGCTTGATTAATGTTCTGCACCCTACCGCCTCCCCTCCAGAAAACACCCAGTCATTCGCCAAATTCGCGGCGGAAATGGAGAGACCCGCGAAGGCTTCGCAGATGTCCCGCGAATCCGGTGACATCACGAGCGGCCCACAAGTCTGCGCTTTGCGCACGTCGTAAAAGCAACCGCCCGTAACAGCCGAGACCAGAGCGACGTGAAACGGATCGGAGCGAACGGAATGAACGAGCATTCGATGAAACTGAGAAGACAGAGCCGCAACGAATTCCGGCAAAGAAACTGCGTCGTGCAAACATTGGCGAATCACGTCCGGGTTGACGACCAAACAGCAGGCGCCACCGGCCAATTCAGAATTTGGGTTCCAGAATCCGCCTCCCGCTTGAGGCTCCGCCGACACAGCTTTGCAAGCAATGCCCAGGAATTCCGCTAGCCGGATCAGACGTGCATCAGCTGGGAGAATTTCACCGACATATGGCACGACCAGTCTCACGGTCTCTTCCGCTCCGCTTTGATCGCTGCTGTCTCCGGCGACCCCGCGCTTTTCGAGACGCGAGCGGCGAGGGGCCTCAGGCTCCGGGAGAATTCTTTCATTGTCTTAGCGCTCCCGAGTGGAATTCCGCATTGCGCCACGGGTACTGCCGGATTGCCCTGCACCATGGTGAACGGCGCAACAGAACGATTTACTACGCTGCCAGCGGCGACAACCGCGCCTTCGCCGATAACAACCCCCGGCAAAATCAGGGCGCCGGCGCCAAGAAATGCATTGCGGCCGACGGTTACGCCTTGAACCTCTCGGAAATGAGCCAACACTGTCACCCGCAGGCTCAAAACGCAGCCATCTTCCAGCGTGATCGCGAATGGACGAGACGTATCGAGTACCACGTCATAGCCAATCCAGACATCTTTGCCGATCTGGACTCCGCGCGCGCGATGAAGCGCAACACGCAGGCTGGTGGCGCCGGGAACAGCCCTGGCCATCTGCTGGAGAATTCTATTCCAGAAACCGCGTAGAGAAGACTCTTTCATGAACCCCGATGTCCTGCCTGATTCAGCGTGGCGATAAGTAGTTGCGAAATGCCTGGTAAGAATCCAGGTCAGGGAGAGCATCAGGATCGATTTCTACATCGAACTCTTCCTGAATTACGGCAGCCAGCGTGACGGTAGAAAGCGAATCCCAAGTACCGACTGTTTCGGCTGTTGCGTTCTCAATCTCTTCTTGTGTGAGCGAAGGAAATATCGACGAAAAACAGCGGAGCAGGCGCTCCTCCTGATCAAGCATTAATACTCACCTCGACTTGATGAAACAGTTGGGGAACCCCGGAGAAAAACAATTCTTTAGTGAGGCTCACAGGGCCTTCGAGAGACGGATTTACCACGGATTTCAGGAAGTCCTGGATTGGGCCGTTTCGTGGCGTCGGAGCATATTCGAAGCTGATTCGATCGGCCCCAAGCTCGGCAAATAGAAAGCGGAGACATTGTTGTTCAATCCGGCGGGAAAAGGCTCTACAACTCATCACCCACGTTTGCAGATGTATGTCATCCGCGTGCTTTGTTCCCAACAGGACAGCTATCTTGCCAAGGGCGCCGAACTTGTCTTCATAGGCCGCCGTGACGAGGAATGCCGATGGGTCAGCCAGGAATTGCCGCCACTCCGACTCACTATAGCGTTTCCCGTTAAGGTTGAACTGGTTGGTTTTGTTCACAAGCTCAAAAGCCCGGCTATCGCCGGTACGGCCGCAGTCGAAAGAGATGCGAGCTTCCGCAGAACGAAGGAATTCATCAGGCGGTGTTTGCGGTGTGCCGCTCTCATTACGCCACGACCC
>JBAPYY010000846.1:0-2344 GCA_049284975.1 Occallatibacter sp. | reverse complement strand
AGTATGAAGTGCGCCCGAAAGGAAACGGTAACGACTCTATATGCTACTGAACAACCAGTTACTTTCGGCTCTGCTATGAAGACCCCTACAAAGTGGTGCGGCTTCACAGCGAGCGCTAGAAAACACCGGCCAAATAGACCTCGGCAGAATGAGCCTTCTCGACCCTCGAGCTATTGACTGCCTGCGCCATCTGCGGAAGGGTCATCACTGGGCAGTTTGCGTGAGCCAGAACCTTGTACGTAACGCCTTGCCGTGCAATGGAGGCAAAGGTCGCTGCACCTTGTGCTCCCAGCACGATCAGATCGGCTTGCTGCGCACGGCTTTGGTAGAGCAATTCTTCGGTCGGCTCGCCCGGCACCACAATCGCCTCCACGGCGATCCTGGCTTGAAGTTCAGCTGGAATGAGCGAGACCAGTTCTGCCTCAATCTGTTCAATCGTCCGGCCCGAGAGCATCTCAGCGCGCTCCTGAGGCTGTATTACATGTTGCAACACCAGCCGCGCGTTGTGCTCGGCGGCCAGCTCCGCAGCAAAACAAGCCAGCATCGAACTGGTCTTGTAAAAGCTTATGCCGCAGAGGACGGTACGCACGGAGAAGTTGCAGTAGCTGGCGTCTCCCACTTCGGGGCCGACGACGAAAACCGGTGTTCTGGCGTTGCGCAACACGGCCTCTGCTGCCGAGCCCACCAGCAGCCTGCCAATGGTGCCAAGCGAGTGTGTGCCCATAATGATGCGATCAATCTCCCGCTCACGCAGGAAGGTGAGAATCTGATCGGCCGGCAGCCCCGGCCGCACCACCGCCTCACATTCCACGCCCGCATCGAGGACCCGCTGAACCAGCGGCTCCATATGATCCTTTTCGGCTTGCGCGGCGGCGGCGCCATCATAGAAGACAAATCCCGAGATCTCCGACGCCGACACCATCAACGTGTCATAGGCATGAAAAAGAATGAATTTCGCTCCGTACTCGACAGCTTGCGCGAGGGCAAAGGCAAACGACTCCTGGTTTACGGGGATCTCAGAGGCGAAGAGAATGCTGGATGGCTTGATCCAGCCTGGCTTGAATAGTGTGGCCATGGGAATCTCCTTCTGCTATGGCGCCCTGCTTGCGCGACAATTTTGCTGCGCGTCGAACAACATGTAAACTTGCCGTCTGGGAAGCGCTCGACGGCGGAATTACTGCGGCCAGACACCTACACTCTAGCCCCGGTTCGGGTGGAAGACCATGTTTTGGTGCGAAGAAGCGTTGATCCCATGAACATCAACGAGCAGAAAGGGAATTGACGCCCAATTCGGGGATATCTCCCTTGAATCGACATAATCTCTCCGATTGTGTGAGATTATGTGATCTAAATCACTGCCAGCCCACATCCACAGATGGTCTTCTGAACCAGAATCGTGGTGTTCCAGAGCGGCTTTCCCATTCAAGGGGCCCTGCTGAAGGCATTCAAGACGTTCTCCCTTCCGAGGGAAGTGATCTTATCGGCAGAGTTTCAGTTTTGTTCAGTTACGGAAGGCATCTCAACTCCCCGGCGCAGGTCCCGCATTCAGGCCCTCCCCGCCCCGATTCCGCAGGAGGCCTCATGCAACCGATGCACAACATCCCCGCCCGTGGCGGATTGAACTTTGACGAAACTCCTTTCCTTGCCATCTGGGAGGTCACGCAGTCCTGCGACCTGGCCTGCAAGCACTGTCGCGCCGCGGCTCAGCCCATCGCCCACCCCGACGAGCTCACCAACGCCGAAGGCAAGGCGCTGATCGATCAGATTTCCGACATGGGCGTGCCCATCTTCGTCTTCACAGGCGGCGACCCTTTGAAGCGCAAAGACGTATTTGAGCTGATTCGTTACGCCGCGGATAAAGGCGTACATGTTGCGCTCACCCCCTCAGCGACGCCTCTGCTCACCCGCGAGGCGATTTTCAAACTCAAGGAAGCGGGACTGGTCCGGCTCGGCATTTCGCTGGACGGCTCGACCGCCGAGATTCACGACGCTTTCCGCGGCCTTCCCGGCGCCTATGCGCGCACCATCCAGGCCATCGAGTGGGCCAACGAGGCGGGCATCCCCATTCAGGTGCACACCACCATCAGCCGCCACAACGCACACGATCTTGACAGCCTCTGCGCTCTCTTCGAGAAACTCGCTATCGTAATGTGGAATGTCTTCTTCCTGGTTCCTGTGGGACGCGGCCAACTCGATGCTCTGCCCAGCGGAGGAGAATTCGAGCAGGTCTTCTCAAAGATCTACGAACTCTCGCATCGCGTGAACTTCCAGATCAAGACCACCGAGGCCATGCACTATCGCCGTTACTTGCTGAAGAACAACCTGGAAGAACGCAAGATGGGCC
>JBAPYY010000845.1:0-2351 GCA_049284975.1 Occallatibacter sp. | reverse complement strand
GGGCAAATGGGCTCCAGCGAAGTTCAAGAATTACGTGACTGGCGAATGGAGCACGACTGCGCCTTCGGCCGACGTTACGATGCAGGTGGGCAGGCTAGACGCTTTATTGGGGCGCAGCTACATGCAGATTGCGCGTGAGGGATGGGGCGAGCAGAAGTCACAGAATGGCGGCGCGAATCCCGCGCTGAGCGGACCGTCGGCGACAAGTTATCACTTGTGGGCTGTGACGGCTGAGGCAGCAGGTGTGCCGGGGACCGCTGCGCGGGGCGAAGAGCTTTTCCATAACCGCAAGGTCAACATCGACACGAGCGTTGCGGGGTTGGCCTCGCTTGTGAAAGGCACTCCGCCAGCGTGGCTATCCGCTGGCCTGCGGCAGTTGGACCTGGGCCTCAAACAATTCGGGACCGCGCAGCAGGGCAAGACAAGCGCAGCGGTGGCGCATCAGCTTGTGCCCATTTATCGCCAAACTCTGGAACTGCGCAAGCGAGTAGCTGCCAGCAGCGTGGACGCGGAAGCCAAAGCTGGTTTGCTGTTTGAATTAGACACGAAGATTGACGAGTTTCAATCCGCGCTCAAGGAATTGCTCGGGCTTGACCTTATCGCTTTTACAACGAAGGCCGACAGCGCGCAGAGTGGTGGCTCATTCCGCGGCGGATCAGCGGACGAGATGCCACGCAGCGTGACTCCGGGCGAGGAGTTCAGAGTTCACGTGCACGCAGCGAAGGCCACGGCTGATACAACGCTCAATCGCGTGTGGCTGGAGAGCACGAGCGGCGACCCGTGGAAGACGGATGTTATAGCCGGCGACTTCGGCCCCACGTCTCCGGTCGCCGACTCTATCTTTCGCGTGCACGCAGCGGAAAATGCGGAGCCGACTCAGCCTTATTTCACGCGGCCATCCATCGAACAAGCTTTTTACGATGTATCGAAGCCAGAGTGGCGCTTGCGATCGTTTGTGCCTTATCCGCTGGCGGCGTGGGCGGAGTTCACATTCGACGGCTTGCCGATTCATTTGAGCCAGACGGTGCAGACGCTGCAGCGCGTTCAAGGCCAAGGCGGATTCTATGAGCCGTTGGTGGTGACGCCATTGATTGGCGTGCGCATGGAGCCCGAGGCGCGCATTTTGCCGCTTGACGGAACGGCTCTACCGGTGCGAGTGACGGTGCACGCGCAGGCCGCGGCGGAGGGAACTGTCGCGCTGGAGTTGCCCGCCGGATGGCGCGCAGAGCCGGCAGAGGCAAGCTTTCATCTGGCGTCCGCCGGCGACACCGAGCCAATTCAGTTTTCTGTTACTCCCGCTGCCACACAAGAAGCGGCATACGTAATCCAGGCTGTGGCGCACTGGGACGGACATTCTTATCGCACCGGCTGGCAGAGTGTGGGCTACGCGGGATTGCGGCCTTATAACCAGTACAAGCCCGCTGAGTTGAAGACGCGGAAGGTGGACGTGAAGCTGGCGCCGGGGCTGCGCATCGGCTACGTGATGGGCACGGGCGATCTGGTTCCGGAAGCAATCGAAGGCATGGGAGTCGTGCCGCATTTGCTCTCTGCTTCCGAGCTGACTTCATGCGATCTTTCCGAGTGGAACGTGCTCGTCATCGGGATCCGCGCTTACTCCGCGCGGCCCGAGCTAACTGCGGCGCAATCGAGGCTGGCCGAATTTGTGCGCCGAGGCGGAACGCTGATTGTCGAGTACCAGAGCGGCAACTTCCCTGCTCCGTTTCCGCTGTCGATGGGACGGATGCCGGAGCGCGTGATGGACGAGCGGGCGCAGGTGAAGCTGCTGAAGCCGGCCGATCCATTGCTGAAGTGGCCTAACGCCATCACGGATACTGACTTTGGCGGTTGGGTTGAAGAGCGCGGCCACTCTTTTCTCGATAGCTGGGACAAGAGTTACACGGCGCTGACAGAGACTGCTGACCCCGGCCAGGACCCACAGCGCGGCGGCCTGCTTGTGGCGCATCCCGGCAAAGGAACTTATATCTATGTCGCCTATGCGCTCTATCGCCAGCTTCCGGAGTTAGTGCCGGGAGCTTACCGTTTGCTGGCCAACATTTTGAGCGCTGGCCAGGAGGATGCGGCGCAGAGCAATCAGACTCACGCGCCGCGTCCGTAGGAACTTGTTTGAAAAAGTGACTTGAGCCAGAAAATCAACCCTCAGGGGCTAAAGCCCATGTTGATTTTGGAGCGTTTACGGCACGACTGAAGTCGTGCCCTGACACAATGCGGCGTTTTTCAACAAGTTCGTAGTACTAGAGCATTTTAGTAATTAGTGTAGACTGTTCTTGGCGAGACTCTGCGGCGAACACAGACATGGGGAAACCCCTTGGAGATGATCTGCGCCGTAAGTT
>JBAPYY010000844.1:0-6109 GCA_049284975.1 Occallatibacter sp. | reverse complement strand
GGTCCCGACGAGCAGAAGGTATCGATGCGAATGTCCTTGGCTTCAATCTTTACATCCACTTCCTCGGCTTCAGGCAATACGGCAACGGTGATCGCTGAAGTATGCACGCGGCCTTGGGTCTCGGTCTCCGGCACGCGCTGCACGCGATGCACGCCGCTCTCCCACTTCATCTGCGAGTAGACGCGCTCGCCCTCGATAATGGCGATCACTTCCTTGTAGCCGCCCACGCCGGACTCGGACATCGAAAGCAGTTCGATCTTCCATTTGTGCTGCTCGGCAAAGCGCTGATACATGCGGAAAATTTCGGCGGCAAAGAGCGAGGCCTCGTCGCCCCCCGTCCCGGCGCGGATTTCGAGGATGACGTTCTTCTCGTCGTTGGGATCCTTGGGCAGCAGCATCACTTTAATCTCTTCTTCCAGAGCCGGTTCACGCGGAGCGAGCTGGGCAATCTCCTCCTCGGCCATAGCCTTCATCTCCGGGTCAGCCAGCATCGCGCGCGCTTCCGCCAGTCCCGCGCGCACCTCTTTCAACTCGCGGAATTTCATCACCGGAGTTTCCAGGTCGCTGAGAGCCTTGCCGGCCTTCTGATATTTCTCGCGGTCGCTCACCACCTCGGGCAGCGAGAGTTGCGCGGAGAGTTCTTCATAGCGCTCTTCCATCTGTTGCAAACGATCAATCACGGCTAAACCTCATCTGCACGCCTTAGCTTCATCCGCCCGTGCATAGGCGTTTTTGTACATCTATTGGAGATCGAATCGGAAAATGGGCGAGGAACGAGTGTGGGCGGCGGGCGCCGCTAGAGCAGGGCCGGGATGGGCTGATGAAGAACCATGCTAACTTCTATTTTAGCGCGAAAGTGCGCCGGCAGGTTGAGGATTTCGATCAATAGCAGTCGCCGGCCTGGCAATCGCTCATCAGCGGCACCTGCAACGTCGAGTCATGCCCAGGACCGGAATAGATGGTGATGGTCTCCGGCGTGTACGCCTCAGGTTTGGCGGTCATGATGTTGGGCACAAAAGTCTCCGGGTTGCGGTCATAGAGCGGGAACCATGTGCTCTGAATCTCGACCATTACCGTGTGGCCGGCCTTGAATACGTGATCAACATCGTGCAGCGAAAACTTGTACTCGCGAACTGCGCCCGCCTTCAGTGCAGCCGGTTTTTCGAAGCTGTTGAGATACCGGCCACGGAAGATTTCCGCGTTAGTCATCAGTTGATAGCCGCGCATCTTCATGTCGGGATCGTTGCCTGGGTACTGATCGATGAGCTTGACCACCAGGTCATTGTCAGTCCCACTGGTCGAAGCGTAAATGTCGGCGACCACTTCGCCGGTCAGTACCAGATCCCTCTTGAGCACGGGCAGCTTCCACACGGCCACATCTCTGCGATCGGTGACAAAGCTCTGGTCTTCGGTGAGCCAGTTGTACCACTGCGAGCCTTCGCTGTAGGTTTCCTGAACGGGCCGATGTCTGTATGGCACAGGGTTTGCTGGGTCACTCACATAGCTAGTGCTGGCCTCAGCGGTCGAGCCACTGAAACCAAGCAGGCCCGCGCCTTCAAGATGCAAACTGGTTGGCCGCGATTCGGTGGGTGGGAAATGTGCGTAGCGCTTCCATGTATTCGAACCCGTCTGAAAGCTGGCCGTGTCTTCGAGGTTGAAGCCCGACGGATTTGTGCCCGGCGCATCCTTCAAATAATGCCCAAAGAATTTTGCCTCGATCTCTGCGCGGAACTCCTTGCCGACAGGTTCACCGTAGTCGAGGTTGCCCAGATGGCGCGAGGACGACGACCAATAGCCGTGCCGCCACGGACCGAGAACAAGAAAGTTCTGGTGATTGGAGTCATTCCTTTCAAGCGTTGAATATTCGATCTGCGGACCATACATATCTTCCTGGTCGTAGTAGCCGCCGACTGAAAGCGTGGGTACGGCGACAGTGTTCAAATTGTGTTCCACGCCGCGCGAACGCCAAACCGAATTATAAGCCGGGTGATTGAGGAAGAGTTTCCACGTGGGCAGCAGCCTTGAACCGGATTGTTTCACATCTTCCGCGAAATTTCCGCGCTCCAGGAAAAAATCGAAACCGTCGCGGGGCTCGCCGTAGTTGCCCTTGCCGTAGTCAGGGGTGATTTCTTTCTTGCCGGTCTCCATGCGGAGAACGTAATCGTAGCCATAGCTCTGGCGGAAGGCGCCATTGTGAAAAAAGTCGTCGCCCATCCACGCGTCAATCATCGGCGCTTGAGGAGAGATAGCCTTGACCGCAGGATGCGGATCGATTCCGGCAGCCATGGCCAGAAAGCCCGGATAGCTTGTGCCGACAAATCCCGCGCGGCCGTTGTTGCCCGCCACGTTTTTCAGCAGCCACTCAACGGTGTCGTACGCATCGGTGCTTTCGTCTGTGGCTTTCGGGTCGCGATGGTCCGCCATCGGCCTGCTCATCATGAAATTACCTTCGCTCTCGTAACGGCCGCGAATATCTTGTGCAACAGCGATATAACCGTCTCGGGCCAGCTCAGGACGCGAGGCGAAAAACGAAGCGCGATTGACGCCGTCCACGCCGTAGGGCGTGCGCTGGATGAGGAACGGCAGCGGCGCATTGATGTCGGCCGGCTTCAAAATAATGGTGTGCAGTTTGACCCCGTCGCGCATGGGAATCATGACCTCAGTGCGCCGGTAGTCATGGAATAGGTGATGGACAGGCGGGCCGGTGCGGCGATATGGATCATTGGGCTCGTCGGAAAAGATCACGCTCTTGCCATGGCCCTCCGCATCGAGCACGAAGCGGAGAGTAAACTTCGCGCCGGGTAAAAAAAACTCAAGCCCGGATACCGGCCTTAATTCAGCGGGAACATTGCGCTCGGACTCGAAGACAAACTTGCCGTCCTGAACGTAAAAACTGACCGGAGTGTCGGGCTCATTCGGGGCGGTGTATTCGCCGGCGAGCGCCTCGAGTTGTGCCGCTGTCGGCGCAGTTGCCTGTGCTTGCGCCACGGCCTGGGCAAAGCGAGACCCCTGGGCCGGACAAAATGAAACAGAAAGCAGAGCGAGAGAAAGCGCGACAAATGCAGCCCGAAGACGAAGCAAGAATGACCTCCGCAGGAACTGGAAAATGATGAGCCAAATAGCTCGATAATAAGTGAATCGAGCAGGCCTCAGCCCGTTCCCTTCACATTGCAAAAAACCTTTGTGTGTGTTCGAAAATGGATCAATGCACGCGGCCGTGATGGCCGTGGCTGGTGGCCATCTCTTCCATGGGAACCACGCAACCTTCTATCTCTTTGCAGCCCATATGCTCAAACTGGATGGTGGCGTGACTGATGTGGAATCGCTCCTTGAGCAAATGGTTGAGCCTAACCAGAATGCATGCGCTCTCCGACGGCGGAATGTCGGCAATGGTCACGTGGCAGGCCAGCGCGCTGGAGTTTGAGCCGAGGCACCACACATGCAGGTCGTGCACGTCGACCACCCCGTCGATAGCCTCCATGCCGGCGCGAATCTCTGTAAGCGAAACGCCGCGGGGCGTGCCTTCCAGCAGAATATTCAGAGTCTCGCGGACAATTCCGAAGCTGGTCCAGAGAATGAGCGCAGCAATCAGCAGTGAGAGAGCGGGATCAATCCAGTTGTGGCCAGTCAGCAAGATGCCCACGCCACCGGCGATTACCGCCGCGGTTGAAAGCGTGTCGCCGGCCATGTGCAGAAAAGCCGAGCGCAGGTTCACATCGCGCGCTACACCCCACAGCAGAGCTGCAATCACGCCATTCATCACCACGCCCGCGGCAGCCACAATCATCATCAAGCGCGGCTCGACCGCAACCGGTGAGTTAAGGCGATGGACGGCCTCGATCGCAATCCAAATGGAAATAGCGATCAGTGTAGACGCGTTGATGAATGCGGCCAGTACGCCGGCCCGCTGGTAGCCGAATGTCTTCGAGGGGTCGGCCGGGCGGGACTGGTAGTAGACCGCGACAAAGCTGAGCAGCAGAGCCAAAAAGTCGGAGAGGTTGTGACCCGATTCGGAGAGCAGTGCCAGAGAGCGAGCGTGCAGCCCGGCTACGAAAGTGACCACCACGTAGGCCAGCGTGGCCACCAGCGAAAAACGCAAAACGGATTGAGTCCTGCTGGTGCCCGAACCGGAGGGCGCCGCATGAAGATGCATGGTCATAGTCTACCGGGGGTTGGTATATGGCGCCAACGCGCGCAAGGATTCCTAGAGCACAGAGGCCCATGCGAGCGAACAGCGAGCGGCTGACGCACCGCAAGTGGCTATTCGTTGGCTTCGATGCGCCTCCCGTGCGCCTCCTGCACCGCGCGCGTGTTCATCCGATACAGCGCAGCGAAGGCGCGCAACTGCTCGCGGCTTACGCTCAACTCCTGCTCGTAGACAAACCAGTGCACGCCCTCGGTGCAGGGCGGAGCGGTCAGAGATCCCATATAGGTCCAGTAGCCGCGGTCAGCGGGTAGCAAGCCCGCGGGATCCACCATATCCGTAACCTTTACGCTGGTTCCTGCGGTCTTGGGTAGATGCGGCCACAGCGCAGCCAACACGGCATTCGGGTTGCCAGGGTCCACCGCCAGGCGCACGGCCACCACGGCCAGCTTGCCGTCGGCGCTTCTGTGCACGAGGTGCGCCTCCATGTCAGTGAGCTTGCCCTTTACCGGCGTCTCGCCAGGGTGGTGAAAGTGGAACTGCACCAGGTCATAGCGCACGCCATTGGCCACGATGTAGCTGCCGGGATCCACATGCGCCTCTATAGTGTGACCGGTGTTCGTGAGTGTGATTGCGCCCGCGATGTAGTGGAATTCGATGGGCTGGAGCGCCTTGTTCAGGTGTGCACCGCGAATGTCGAGTGGCGACTGTTCATGGCCCTTCGAGCAAGCCTGATACGCAGGATCGAGCTTGCCCCAAACCAGTTCGCCGCGTTTTCCCACGTAATCCCATGGAGTGGTTTGCGCGGCGGCCAAAGTCGCCATGCCCAGTGCAAGAACGGCAAGTGCAGGAAAACGCATCGTTTGCTCCTCTACAGAATGCACGCACAGCGCGCTAGAGAGCATTCTAAGGCATTTGCGAGACGGCTGTGCGGGAGATCGAAGCGCTAAAGTTTGCAGGCGGGAGCGATGAGAGAAGCTCGGAAAAGAGACTCTTCGGAGCCTGATTCTCGGCTTCAATCAGGGGAAAGTAGCTGGTTTTCGAGGCAAAAAACGGATTTTTCCGGTGATTTTCAGAGGCTAAATCTCACCATGCGGGAGGTTTGTGGCTGTGAGCTTTTCGAGCAGTGTTGATTTCAAACGGTTTATAAATTATATGCAAGGATTCAGGGGAGATTTGCACTCCTTGGTCTAGGGGGGGTAGTCAGGGTACGGACCGGTCACATATCCGGCACATTGAACCGGGGGCATCTCCGACACTGCGACGCAGGCCTGTCGCTCATGACCGGGCCAGAAACTGGGAACAGCAAAGAACCACAACTCCGGTCATTGCTTCTGCCTTTATCGCGGGCAACAGGGCATCGATCTGGCGGAGGTTGGGCATGCTGTCATTATGCGTTGCCGGATCGTAATCATCTGCAGAACGGGCGGGACAGTATTTGTGCGGTTTCAGAAATTGAACTTTAGAGCTCCCTGCAGAATGCGCGGAGGGGCAACGTTGATTGCATTCCCAAATGTCGAGCTGCCGATATTGCCATCGATCGCGCCTGGGCCGTTGAACTGGGTGTGATTGAAGATGTTGAAGGCTTCGACGCGAAAGAGCAGTGACCGCGAACGTGCAAGCGTCAGGCTCTTGGCGAGCGCCATATCGTAGTTATCCGCACCCGGGCCATAAAAGAACCGGCGCTTCGAACTGCCCGGAGTGCCGAGCGCATTCATGCTGAAGGCTGTGGCGTCGAAGTAGTTATTGCCGTTGGTGCGAGGATTGCCGTTGAGGTGGAGCGGGGCGCCACTGTAATCCGGTTCGTCGATGCTGCTGTTGTTGACGCCATTCGGATTTGTGCCGATCAGTGAATTGTCTCCGTTGTTGATCATCGTTACCGGAAAACCGCTGGCGAAACGTGTGACCCCGGAGATCGACCAGCCTTGCGTCAGTTGTTTGGTGCTCAGCCGGCTGGAATTGAAG
>JBAPYY010000843.1:0-1614 GCA_049284975.1 Occallatibacter sp. | reverse complement strand
ATCGCTTCAGGAAGCTGCGCTCGTTGATTTTTGAACTCGCTGCAGTGTCTGAAAAATCGGCTTCCACACAATTGAGTGCCACAAGAGAAGGCTATACAAAGCTAATCGACCTGGTGGATACAACTCCCATGGGCGAGGATTACTCTAAGTCTCCCGACATGAGTGCCACGCTCGATGCGGTGAAGAAAGCGATTGAAATCCTGGAAGGCCTCCAGGCAAATTCTCTCTGGCAAACTCAACAGTAGCAAGCGCTGCGCGGCCCCATCCGATCCTTCCAATTATGGAGAGCCGATTGCGCCGTGTTCACCAGGCTCCTATACCGAATCGCAGAATCGGTAGCCAATGTGGGATTCGGTCAAAAGATACATTGGATTTGCTGGATCGTCTTCAATTTTTATGCGAATCTGCCGGATAAATGTACGCAAGTATTCAAGCTCGTTGCCATATTCCGGTCCCCATACGGAATTGAGTAGCTTCGCATGTGGGATGGGCCTTCCCGCGTGAAGCATCAGGAAATGGAGCAGCTCGAACTGCTTCGGCGTCAGGTGAATGCGCTGTCCGCTCTTTTCCACCAGGTGGCGCTCCGGGTCAATCAGCACGTCGCCGATCTGGATGGCCGCCTGCTGGTGTTCCGGAGCCTGGTTGTGCCGGATAGCGGCGCGCAGACGCGCGGTAAGCTCACGCAACTGAAACGGCTTGGTGATGTAATCGTCGGCGCCGGCATCGAGAGCTTCAACCTTGCGATCTTCGCCACTCTCTACTGTCAGCATGACGATGGGCAGACGAGGATCTACTCTGCGCATGCGCCGGCACACTTCCACGCCGCCGATCCCGGGCATACCGATGTCGAGCAGTACAGCGTCGAATTTCTCTGTTCGCACCAGGGCCAGTGCTTCCTCGCCGCGCGCTGCCTCCACGATGACGTAGCCGAACTTGGAAAGAATCGTGCGCAGGGAGAGACGGATGGAACGCTCGTCGTCGACAATCAGTAAGTTGCCAATTTCCGTACTCATATGCTTCTCACCCCCGATTTCGGAAGCGACAGAAAAAATGTTGTCCCTTCCGTTTTGTCGCTGATTACCCACACGTGACCATGATGTGCTTCCGCTGCCATCTTGACGGTCGATAAGCCGATGCCTGTTCCAGCGGCCATGCGGCTGGTGTTCTCGCTGCGATAAAACCGCTGAAAGATTTTGTCGCGGTCTGAGATAGGGACCGCAGGCCCGAAGTTATGCACAGAAATCAGCACCTCGGAGTGACTCTCCCGTGCCGCTATCTTCACAACGGTTCCCGGGAATGAGTATTTGGCAGCGTTGTCGAGATACTGAACCAGGACCATTGCAAGCATCTCGCGATCGCCGCGAACCGCAAGGCTGGAATCGGGTATTTCCACTTGGACCTGATGTCCAGCAATGCCTGCGGGCCGCACTCTCAAGGTTTCAGAAACCAACTCCGCAACCTGAATCTCGTCCCTGGCCACCGTCATGTCTTCGGCTTCGAGCTTTGCTGTCTGCAGCAGACGGGTGCAGAGCGTGCTTAGCTTGATGGTTTCAGTTCCAATCAACTCCATAAGCTGTGCCTGAGGCTCGTTGAGCTGGCCCACCTCGCAAAGGC
>JBAPYY010000842.1:0-5309 GCA_049284975.1 Occallatibacter sp. | reverse complement strand
GGCGACAAGGTGGAGCGAGGGCAGCGCGTGGGCCTCATCAAGTTTGGCTCTAGAGTGAATGTGCTGCTGCCGGCAGAAGCCGAATTGCGCGTAAGTGTAGGCCAGAGGGTGAAGGGCGGTAAGAGTGTGTTGGCGGCCGTGACGGCTGCTTTGCCAGCGGTGAATCAATCCAAGAGCGCCAACGCGCTTCCAAACAAGTCCGACGGAGGCCGCTCATGATGCATCGAGACGCCGCACAGGTAAAAGCCAATGCACGGGCCCAATTGCGCCGCGGCATGTTTGTCCTGCCTTCACTTTTTACCGTGGGCAACATCGCCGCCGGCTATTTTTCCATCACCGAGACGATCAAGTCGCTCGTCGATGTGGGCAACGCGCATACTCATCTGGATTGGGCGGCTATCGCGATTCTTTTCGCAATTCCCTTCGACGCGCTGGACGGCCGCATCGCTCGCATGACCAACACGTGCAGCGACTTTGGCAAGGAGCTGGATTCGCTGGCCGACGCGATAACCTTTGGCGTCGCGCCCAGCCTGTTAGCGCTCATCTGGGGATTCCATTTTCTGCCCGACACTGTCAATCCGCAGTTGCACGAAAACATCCTTCATGCCGGGGCATTCATCTGCTTTCTGTTTTTAATTGGGGGAGTTTCGCGACTGGCGCGATTCAACATCAGCCATGACGCGCAGCCGCGCAATCCGGGACGGCCGGATCGCAAATATTTCGTGGGCATGCCGATTCCCGCTGCCGCCGGCCTGCTGGCCGCCTGCGTACATTTTGAGTACGGATATCCCATAGAGGCCTGGTGGGTTGCTCTCATCTGGCTGGGGATTGTGGGCACAAGCGGGTTCCTCATGGTAAGCACCTGGCGATTCTGGTCTGCCAAGGAACTGAGCCTCTCCCGGCGTCATCCCTACCAGGTCATCTTTCTCATCCTGATTGCGCTGTTTATCATCTTCAAGTTTTCTCAGGTGGTGATGTTTTTATGGGCGCTGGCATATATGTTCAGCGGCATCTGGGCGCGTGCGGCCTACTCGTGGTCGCGGCGCAGGCGCAGGCATCCGGGTGCGGTTTTGTCTGAACCCACCGCACCCGAACCGGACCCGCTGAGCCGCTTGTAGATTTTGTCATCGCACTAATCGAACAAAAGGACGCCTGTGTACAAAATAGCCATTGCCGGAGCTTCTACCCTGGTGGGCCGGGAGTTGAAGGATGCGCTGTCGGATTCGCCGCTTGGGGCATCGAGCTTCACGCTGCTTGACGAGGATGAGGTGCAGGGCCAGTTGGACCAGGTGGGCGACGAGATCACCTTTGTGCAGGCCATAGGGCCGGACGCCTTCGACCGCATTGATTTCACATTCTTCTGCGGCATGGAAGACCTGACTCGCAAGCATTGGCGTGATGCTCTACGGGCTGGTTCAACTGTCCTTGATCTCTCAGGCGCTCTCGACCAGGAGGCGGGCGTGCTGGTGCGGGCGCCATGGCTAGGCTCCGAGGCGGAAACCGCTGATTTGTTTACCCCGGCAGTGGTTCCTGCTCACCCGGCGGCGCTGGCGCTGGCGTTGGTACTCGAACGACTGCAGCAGGCGGCGCCGGTTCGCGCAACATTTGCGACACTGCTCGAGCCGGCCAGCGAATTTGGCCGCGCTGCATTGGATGAGCTTCATCAGCAGACCGTGAACCTGCTCAGCTTTCAATCGCTGCCGCGCGCGATGTATGACGCGCAGGCGGCCTATAACCTGCTGGCCGGGCTGGGCGAGGCAGCCAAGTTCAATCTCGGCGCGGTCGAGGCGCGAATTCGGCGCCATTATGACGCGCTATCCGCCGGTCGCTGGCCCGCATTGGGCCTGCAGGTGATTCACGCGCCGGTTTTTCACGGCCACAGTTTCTCGATTGGTATCGAGCTGGAGCAGCCTGCGGAGATTGCCGCGATCGAAGAGGCATTGAGTGGAGGCCATCTGGACCTGGTTCTCGAAGACACCGACTCGCCGTCGAATTTGGCTGCCACTGGGCAAAATGACGTGCTGGTCCGACTGCGACCGGAGCAAGGCGCGCGCAACTCCAGCCAGGTCTCTCGCCTGTGGCTCTGGGCCGCGTCGGACAACCTGCGCCTGCAGGCGCAGAACGCCGTCGCCTGCGCCCTGGACCTGCGCCGGCTGAGGCCGCAGGGGACAGTGCAGTAAACCAGAGACCGCGGAACTCCGGGCTTTCCAGCCCATGTGCTTAGGGACTTCTCATGGAAGGCCCCTGGACAACTGCGCAACCCGAGTGCAGACCCTGAAATTTGCGCTGGAGTAGAATTTTGGTCCAGGGAGAAACCCATGAGATTCAACATCAGGGCTATGGCGATGGCGGGTGGAATTCTTTGGGGCGGATGCGTTCTGCTGGTGGGTATGCTCAACTTGATCATTGACGGATACGGAGAGCATTTCCTTGAGATGCTGGCCTCTATCTACCCCGGCTACCATGCAACCCGCAGCTTTGCTGAGGTTGGAGTCGCGGCATTCTACGCGATACTGGACGGCATGATTGCCGGAGGGATCTTCGCGTGGCTTTACAATCGGCTGGCGAGGCCCGGAGCCTACTTGCCGCCGAAGGGAATGTAATCTGCACCAAGTGTGGTGACGAGATCCGGCGATAGTCGAAGGCGCGCCCTTCTTATGGCTTTGCGGTTAGCCTGGGTGGATCGGCGATGTACTCATCGCCAACGCGCGCTACGATCTGCTTGCGACGATCATCGAGCAGCTTCAGCTGGCTGGTCAGATCGATGAACTCCTGCTTTTGAATGGCGGAGAGTGGCGTCGCGAGCGTGTCCAGCCTATTCAATCCGTCGAGTTTCGCCTCCATTCGCGGCATCTCGCGGTCAATGAGCACGGGGTGAATCACAGGCGTCTTTGTGTGGCCCGCAGCCAACTCGTTGCGGTTGTTCTCGCCCCATGCAGGCAGAACGCCCACGTGTCCCAGCTCGACGCGCACGCCGCCCGGCCCGTAGTCTTTGCGAACGGCGGAAAACAGACCGATCATTGAGTCGCGCGGATCGCCGTCCTTGTCCGGCATCAGTCCGTCCACATAACTGCGCGACTGGTTCGACAAGAAGTTGCCAAGTGAATAAAAGATGACGGTATTGCGCCCGTCGACAGTGCGGTAGGTTTCCACCGGTTGCAGAACATGCGGATGGTGGCCCACGATTACTGAGGCTCCGGCATCGAGCATGCGGTGCGCCGTCTCGACATCTTCAGGGCGCGGCGCGGGCGCGTACTCGATGCCCCAGTGAATGGAGACTACCAGCAGGTCGCACTGAGCGCGAGCTTTCCTGATGGCCTCGAGAACACCGGCCTCATCCATTCCTGGAGCGCCAGGCGACTCACCCGGATAGGGAAAGAAATTGACGTGCGGCTGATCTTGAGAGTCGGGATTGCGATTGCCGTTGAGCCAGCGCGTCATTCCCAGCCAGCCCACCTTGATGCCGTTGGCCTCGACGATGACGGGCTGCCAGGCTGTTTGCTCGGTGTCGCCGGAGCCGGCAAAGAGCAACCCTTCGGTGCGCAGGTGCTCGCGGGTCTCGTTAAAGCCCGGCCAGCCCTGGTCCATGACGTGGTTGTTGGCGAATGAAACGATCTTGACGCCGTTAGCCTTCAGCGCGTCAATCAATGCCACAGGCGCGTCGAACATGAAAGGCTTGGAGCCGTGCGTGTGCTCTGGGGCTACCGGTGTTTCAAGATTCACGAAGCCGAAGTCCGCCTTCTCAAAGACGTCGCTCACATTGCTAAGGAGTGCGCCCCAGCCTTGAGCGCCGTCTCCGCCAGCAGACGCGGCGGCGCGGATGGCTTCATGTGGAATTACGTCACCGGCCACGGCAAAGCTGACCTGTGCCAGCTCGTGCGGATAAGGTACAACAGCCGCCGCAGATCTGCTACCGCGAACTCCGAGCGAGACCGCGCCAATGGCTGCGGCGGTCAGTAGCAGGCTAACTCCTGCGAGCCGCCAGTGGTTGCGCAGCGCAGATTTGATCCTGGGCGCAAGCCTTGCACCGGCTTCCGCGACGGGTCTTGCTTCAGGCAGGGAAAAAACCAGCTCTTGCGCCAAGTCGTACCTCTTTCAGGCTGCTGGATAGAACGCAACCAGTATATGCCTGTTCTCGTCAGCGCTGTGAGCCTGGGGCGACGTGCAGCTTGCGGCCCAGAAAATCCGCGCTGGCCGAATAGGCGCGCACCCAGTCGCGGCGCAGAAGAAAGGCATGACCCTCGTCGGGGAAAATCAACTCCTCGAAATCGACTTTCTGGCGGCGCAAGGCTTCCACGAGCTCTTCGGTTTCGGAGAATGAGACGTCGCGGTCGTCGTCACCATGGATCAACAGAACCGGTGAGCGCCATGTAGCTACGGAAGCGATGGGCGAAGATTCGAACGCCACCCGCAACACATTGGCCTGCTCTGCTGCGTCGGACTCTGGCCCAAACGTGGGAACGTCAACCCGCCAGTCGTGAACGCCATGCATGTCAACTCCCGCGGCGAAGAGATTGGAAGCTCGCGCCAGCGCCAACGCGGTCAGATAGCCGCCCCAACTTCCACCCCATGCGCCGATGTGCGCGCCATCAACGTCGGGGCGATTTTTCAGATAGAGACCAGCGCCGATGACGTCGTTGTATTCGCTTCCTCCCGATGCGCCGTAGTTGAGCGCTTCGCGGAAGTCGAGCCCGTATCCGATTCCGCCGCGGTAGTTGACGCTGAGCACAATGTAGCCGAGGCTGGCGAGATATTGGTTCATGGCGTAAGCGTTGGAGTAATACTCCATGGGATGCCAGCCGAGCAGCATTTGACGCTGCGAGCCGCCGTGGAAGAAGACCATCGCCGGGCGGTGCTCACCGGGCGCAATGTGCGCGGGCAGGAAGAGCTGGCCGTGGATCTCAAGACCGTCGGCGGCGGGGAAAAGGACTTGTTGCGGAGTTACAAATTTCGCACCGGGAAAATCGGCGGGGATGGCCTGCGGTGCGAGGTCAACGAGACGGCCGTTTGCGACCGCCGCTGCGCGAATGGGCACATGTGTGTCGGAACGCAGGACTGCGACTGTGCCGTCGCTTGCCACTAGGGGCTGAGTCTCGATGCCGTCGCCGGTCGTGACTGCTTCCGGCACTTTATTTGAACCGTCTGAATTGAAATCAATCCGCCAAACATGACGACGGTCAGTGTCGTTCTGATTGGAGTCGAAGACCAGCGTCTTTCGGTCTGCGCTGAGAGAGACGTGCTCGACCTCAAAGTTGATTCCAGGCGTCAACTCGGTTGCGTCCCCGCCGATCACGGGTATGGCATAGAGA
>JBAPYY010000841.1:0-4988 GCA_049284975.1 Occallatibacter sp. | reverse complement strand
GAGGATTATGACCAACCCCAAGAAATGCGGAAATCTGTCCTGTACCTGTGTCCCAGCCGGGAACGCAAAATATTGCAGTCCCCACTGCGAAGGAATTGGGAAAAAGATGGAAATCGTCTGCCTCTGCGGACACCCGGACTGCGGCGGCAACGTGAAAGACGTCTGAACTTCTACTGCCTGGCAGGTCTGCAATCTGCACAAAGGCCCAGGGTTTGCGCCCTGGGCCTTTGTGACATTTCGGAATGTTGCTGGAGGTTACTCGGCTGCCGCTTCCACTGGTTTGGTGGTGGCCACAGTCCAGTCGGGCGCGCCTACCTTGAAGCGCGCGAAGCGCCGCACCGTGATGTTCTCGCCCAATTTGCCGACCTTGGTCGCAATCAGTTCCTTGATGCTGACGGTTTGGTCCTTGATGAAGGGCTGCTCCAACAGGCAGACCTCCTCGTAGAACTTGGCCATCTTGCCTTCAACGATCTTCTCGATCACCGGAGCCGGCTTGCCGGTGGCGGCGGCCTGGGCGCGATAAATATCCTTCTCGCGCTCCATATCGCCAGCGGTCACGTCTTCGCTCCGCACATAGCGCGGGTCAGAGGCCGCGATGTGCATCGCAACATCCTTGAGCAGCTCCTGGAAGTCTTCGGTGCGGGCCACAAAGTCGCTCTCGCAATTGAGTTCCAGCAGCACGCCGATCTTGCCGCCGGCGTGAATGTATGTTCCCACAGCTCCCTCGTTGGTGGTGCGGGCAGCCTTCTTTTGCGCCGAGGCCATGCCGCGCTTGCGCAACACGACAAAGGCTTCTTCGATGTTTCCCTTGGACTCCTGCAACGCTTTAAGGCAGTCTCCCATAGGCGCGCCGGACTTTTCCCGAAGCTCTTTTACCTGCTTGGCATCAATCTTTTCGCTCACTGTTTTGTCTCTCTTTTCTGAAATTCCGCATCTTCTTAAAGTTCACTCAGGCTCTTCAAGGACGGACGCCGGTCGGTCATATCCCAGGTCCGAGAATCCGGACCTGGGCCACCCGGAAACTTGTGGCACCCGGAGATTTGTGGCCGGAGGTGTTCCGGCAAAAGAAAAGCGTGGCGCAATCCCGGCGGCCACGCTTCTCTCAGTATGCACACGCCTGTGTGCAGGAATGATTAAAGAGCGCTCTCGGCCACTTCGGCCTCGTCCAGCGCTGCCACCGCGGCAGGCGCCTTGCGGATGCCGCCGCCCAAAGCCGCTTCGAGGTCCACTACCTCTGCTTCGCCTGGGGCAGCTTCAGCAGCCGCCGTCACAGCAACAGGCAACTGCTCCTCCTGGAAGGCCTTGTCGCCCACCAGGTTCACGCCCTCGGATGCCGAATCGGCGATCTTCGAGGTGAAGAGGCGAATGGCGCGCAGAGCGTCGTCGTTGCCCGGAATCACGTAATCCACCACCGTAGGATCGCAGTTGGTGTCAACAACGGCTACCACCGGAATGCCCAGCTTGCGGGCTTCTTTCACGGCAATCGCTTCGTTGTTCGAATCGACAATGAACAGGGCGTCAGGCAGGCGCTTCATGGTCTTGATGCCGGCCAGGTTTGCCTGCAGGTGCTTGCGCTCCCGCTCCAGCTTGATAACTTCCTTCTTGGTCAGCAGCTCATAGCGGCCGTCAGTGGCCATCTCATCGAGTTCCTGAAGGCGCTTCACCGACTTCTGCACCGTCACCCAGTTGGTGAGCAGGCCGCCCAGCCAGCGCTGGTTGATGTAAGGCATCCCCGCGCGGTTGGCCTCTTCGGCCACGGCTTCCTGAGCCTGGCGCTTGGTGCCGACAAACAGAATTGTCTTGCCGCTGGCGCACAACTCTGTGACGAACTTCGACGCTTCCTTGAACAGCTTGAGCGTCTTCTGCAGATCGATGATGTAGATACCGTTACGCTCGCCAAAGATGTATTCCTTCATCTTTGGATTCCAGCGCTTGGTCTGATGCCCGAAGTGAACTCCAGCTTCGAGCAGCTCCTTCATTGTGATCGTGGCCAATGGGCCTCCTTCGTGGATTGCATTCGGGTGGTCGATGCCGGCGCCCGAATTTAACCCGCTATTGCGGGAAATGTGTAAAGCCAGGGACTAGGGACTAGAAAACTCCGCCACGGTTACGGCTAGTCCCTAAGTCCCTAGTCCCCAAGTCCCCGCAAGCGTTTTAGCGCTTGCTGAACTGGAAGCGTGCACGAGCGCCCTTCTGCCCGTACTTCTTGCGTTCCTTCATGCGCGAGTCGCGGGTGAGCAGGCCTTCGGCCTTGAGCACTTTGCGCAACTCGGGGTTGAACTGAACCAGCGCGCGAGCAACGCCCAGCTTGACAGCGTCGGCCTGTGAGCATACGCCGCCGCTTCTGACGGTGGTCACCACGTCAAAGCTCGACGCCAATTCGACGAGCGCCAGGGTGCGCTTGGCGGCCGCGCGTTGCTGTTCGGTCACAAAGTACACATCGAATGCCTTGCCGTTGACCTTCCACTCGCCCGTGCCGGGACGCAGAAAGACGCGCGCGATCGCCGACTTGCGCCGCCCCGTCCCGTAGTACTGAACCAGATCTGCCATTCTCTGCTCTCTCTCTTTTCGATTCCGGCCTAGCCTCAGGGGCTAAAGCCCCCGCGCCTTTTACTCGCTTGAGCGCACGGGCTAAAGCCCGTACCTTTCAAAGCTTCGAATCTCAAATGACCAAGCCAGCGGCTAGAAGCTAGCAGCTAGCGACTGCTTTTACGCGATATCCAGTGCTACAGGCTGCTGCGCCTCGTGAGGGTGCTTGTCGCCGCGGTAGACCTTGAGCTTGGTAGCCATCTGGCGGCCCATCTTGCTCTTGGGCAGCATGCCCTTGATGGCCTGCTCCAAAATCATTTCCGGCTTGCGGTTCAACAAGCGGGTGAACGACTCCTCGCGCAGCCCGCCGGGAAAACCGGTATAGCGGCGATAGAGCTTGCTCTGCGCCTTGAGGCCGGTCAGGCGGACCTTCTCCGCGTTGATCACGATTACGTGGTCGCCCACATCGATGTACGGCACGTACTGGGGATTCAGCTTGCCGCTCAGCACATCGGCAGCCTTGGTCGCCAGACGGCCCAGCGTCTTGCCGCTGGCATCCACTACAAACCATTTGCGGTCAATATACTTGCCGCTCGGAATAAAGGTGCTCATCTCTCTCCTGCCCTCTAAAACGCCAGATTCAAACAAAACCACCCGCCTGCAACAATTGGCGAAGTACAAAGCCCGATACGCGGGTCGAAACCCTGAAAAAATCCAGCGCAAAGCGCTCTTGCCCGCGCCAAATGAGCGCACGGGCCAAATTTCCACCCACTGCCAAACAAATCTGTTCGGGTGAGGACTACGGGGGTTGGCCTTTAAAAGGGCCCTAACCGGGCCGGAGGCGCATCTTATAAAGCTCGCATCCAGCAGCCGATAGCCTGTTCCAGCCGATCCCCGAGAAGTTCCACCTGAGATACGAGCCAGCCGGGTCCGAATGTACACACAAGGACCCCAGGCGCAACACCGCGCAAGGACTTCAGAATACCCGAATCAGGCCCCGGAGTCAACGAAAAGCCGGGCCAGCGGAATGCGGGAGCGGGGATAAGTCCTGTCAAAGCCTGTCCGGGGTGCTGTTGCTCCTTGTTACCGCAAGATCTTCGCCCGAAATGACGACAAATGGGAGCCGTCTCTGATTGTGGGAGACTTGGTAGCATGATTTGAGAAGTCGTGCTACTCTGAAACTTCCCTTTGAAAATCGAGGGAATTCGATCGTCGGCGGGAGTGCGTATGGGCGTTCTGAGCAGAATCGGGATTGCGCTGGATTCGGAGCTGCTGAAGCGGTTTGACCGCTCAATCCAGAGCCGCGGCTATACAAACCGGTCTGAAGCGTTTCGAGATTTGATTCGAGACCGGCTTGTCACCGAGCAGACTGCCGAGCCGGAGGCGACGGTGGTGGGCACGGTTACGCTCATATACGACCATCATGCACACGGTGTGACCGAAAAGCTGACCGAGGCGCAGCACGCGCACCACGAACTGGTGGTTTCCACCAGCCATGCCCATTTGGACCACGATTCCTGCCTTGAAGTTCTGATCGTGCACGGCAAATCAGCCCTGGTTGCGCAGTTCGCGGATCTGCTGATCGGCCTGAAGGGTGTGCAGCACGGGCGGCTGGTGATGACCGTACCGACGCACGCGATTGAACACCCTCACGAGCACGCGCACAAGACCAATCACAAGCACTAAGATTCACAAATTCGACGCAGCAAAGGGAAGAACCATGAGGGCAGGTAGCACGAAGGCAAAATTCGTAGCACTTGCACTGTTTGTTTCTTCCCTCACTTTTGCGTCGGCGCAAACGGCCGCAGCCCGCCTCTTCAGCGCCGCGCTTGATCCGCAGGGTCACCCGGTCGACTCGAATGAAAAGGCTAAGTCGTCTCAGCTATCGGGAACTGTCGTTGACACAGCTGGCGCGGTGATTGCCGGGGCAGACGTGCATCTTCTGAGCGCGAATGGTGCGGTACAAAGAACGGCACATTCGGACAGGAATGGAGCCTTTCTGTTTACTGGACTCGCGGCCGGCAATTATCGGCTCGTCGTAATGAATCCCGGTTTTGAAACCAAAGGAATCCTTGTCAGCATTGGAACCGCCGGCGCGCCGTCCCCCTTGCGCATCTCTCTGGTTGTGGGCGCCGTAAGCACCACCGTCAACGTGCAGGGCCGGGAGGATGACCTCATAGGAATTGCCGAATCCGGCTCGCAGGGAACGGTGGGCGCAACGGAGATCCAGGATCGTCCGATTCTTCGTTCGGGAGAAGTTTTGGAGACGGTTCCCGGCCTCATCATCACGCAACACGCGGGAGGCGGCAAGGCCAACCAATATTTTCTGCGCGGCTTCAATCTCGACCATGGCACAGATATCGCCATTTACCTCGACGATATGCCGCTGAACCTGCCGTCGCACGCGCACGGCGAGGGCTACTCGGACATGAACATCGTCATCCCGGAGTTTGTAAAGC
>JBAPYY010000840.1:0-8913 GCA_049284975.1 Occallatibacter sp. | reverse complement strand
GTCTCATACGTGAAGCGATCCACGATGATCGTTCCTTCTTCCTTGAGTTCCAGGCCGGAAGCCCGGCAGAAATCCAGGTCAAAGGTCTCGCCCACGGCCAGAATCACGCTGTCGCACTCGAAGCGCTGCACCTCATCGGTGGGCATCGGCCGTCTGCGGCCGCTCTTGTCGTACTCGCCCAGGCGCGTCTTCACAATTTCGATGGCCTTCACACTGCCGTCCGATCCGCCAATAATGCGGTGAGGCGCGGCCAGAAAAACAAAGCGCACTCCTTCGTCCTCGGCGGCCTGAATTTCCTCGTCGATGGCCGGCATATCCTGGCGTTCGCGGCGGTAGAGGATAGTAGCTTGCGCGCCCATGCGCATCACGGTCCGGGCCGAATCGATGGCTGCGTTGCCGCCGCCGATGATTGCAACCCTCGCGCCCATCGCTACCTTTTCCTGCCTTGCGACGGATTCCAGGAAAGGCAGCGCGGGGTGAACATTCTTCAATTCAGTGCCGGGCAGATAGAGCCAAGATTCCTTCCATGTTCCGATGGAGAGAAACACCGCATCGAATTGGCTGGCAAGCTCGTTCAGCGGGACGTCGAACCCGATTCGGGTGTTGAAGACCATCTTCACGCCGACGCCTTCGATCAGGTCCAGTTCTCTGCGCAGCACTGATTTGGGCAGTCGGTACTCGGGAATGGCAAACCGCAACATGCCGCCGGCCTCTCCGCGCTCTTCAAAAATCGTCACTTCATGGCCCAGCATGGCCAGGTAAAACGCAGCCGTCAAGCCAGTTGGGCCAGAGCCGGCTACGGCCACCTTGCGACTGGTGGGCGCGAGTTTGCGCGCTCGAATCCGCTCCAGCATTGGCTCAAACGAATCGGACTGATAAATTGAGTCAGCCAGGAAGCGATGTACCTCGCGCATATTCACCACTTCGTCGAAAGACTGGCGGCGGCATCTGTTATCACAAGGATGCTGACAGACCCTTCCGGTAGAGGCGGGTAGCGGATTATCGAGAATCACGGACTCGAATGCATCTTCCAGCCGGCCTTCCTGATAAAGCTCCAGGAAGCGCGGAATGTTCATCCGCAGCGGACAACTGTTTTCGCAGGGCGACAGCGCAAGTTCCTGGCAAACACCGGCGCGGCAGCGATGGGCAACAATGTGGTCTTCGTATTCCTCGCGGAAGTGGCGCATTGTGGTGAGCACAGGATTGGGCGCCGACTGGCCAAGCGCGCACAGTGAGCACTCACGAATCATTCGTCCTAGCTCATCCAGCAGGTTCATTTGTTCGCGCGTTCCACTGCCCTTCGTGATCGCGTTCAGAATCCGCAGCGCTTTGTTCAATCCCACCCTGCACGGAACGCACTTGCCGCATGACTCCGAATGTGTGAACTCGATGAAATAGCGAGCCACATCAACCATGCAGTTGTCTTCGTCCATCACCACCATGCCGCCCGAGCCCATGATGGATCCAATCTGCGCCAGGCTCTCGTAATCGACAGGCGTATCGAGCATCTCGACAGGAATGCATCCACCGGACGGTCCGCCAGTCTGTACGGCTTTTACGCGGCGTCCAGGGACGGCGCCTTCGCCAATGTCATAAATAAAGCTCTTCAGCGGAGTGCCCAGCGGCATCTCCACCAGACCGGTATTCTGGATTTTTCCTACCAGTGAAAAGACCTTGGTTCCTGGGCTTTTCACGCTGCCTGTCTCAGCGAACCATGCTGGGCCGCGGCTAACGATGGGAGCAACGTTGTACCAGGTCTCGACATTATTGATATTGGTCGGCTTGCCCCACAAACCCCTTTGCGCGGGATACGGCGGGCGAGGGCGCGGTCTGCCTGCCTGCCCTTCAAGCGATGCAATCAGGGCTGTTTCTTCGCCGCAGACAAATGCCCCCGCTCCCTGCACCAGTTGAATGTTGAAGTTGAAACTGCGGTCGAGTATGTTCGCTCCCAGCATCCCGTATTCGCGCGCTTGCTCAATAGCTTTAGTCAGCCGCCGCACAGCCAGCGGATACTCTGCGCGCACATAAATGATGCCCTCGGTCGCGCCCATCACGTAAGCGCCGATGATCATGCCCTCCAACAGCGAATGAGGATCGCCCTCAATCTCGTTGCGGTTCATATAAGCGCCGGGGTCTCCTTCATCGGCGTTGCAAATTATGTATTTCGCGTCAGCCTTGGCCTTGGCCATGAAATCCCACTTGTTGCCCGTGAGGAATCCGGCGCCGCCCCGTCCGCGAAGCCGAGCGGCCTTTATCTGTTCAATAACGCTGTCGGTGCGGCCGTCGATCAGCACCTTATAAAGAGCCTGATAGCCGCCCACCGCGATGTATTCCTCAATGTCCGACGGGTTGATGAGGCCGCAGTTGCGCAGCACAATCTTCTTTTGTCCCTTGAAGAACGGGATCGTATTCCATGCTGGAATATCCGGATAGCCCTGGCCGTATTTCAGGTGCGCCGTAATGTGATCCCACTCTTCGATCTTGCAATAGATAAGGTCCTTGGGCATGGTCCGCGTCGAAATGCTTTCCAGGATGCGCGCTGCATCGTTGACCTGTACACGATGCAACACCACGAGGGGATTTCCCGGTAGACGTACGCTCACCAGCGGTTCTTGGAAGCAAGAGCCGAAACAGCCCACCCCGGCCAGCATCACATCCAGGCCGCTGCGTTGAATAGCCTCATTGAGGGCGTGAAAAACCTCCTCGGCGCCATTTCCGCGGCCACAGGTTCCCATTCCCACCGTCAAGCGTGGAATGGCCGGCATTAGCTTGGCAAGCCCGGATTCACGAACCGCGCTGAACGCACCAATATCCTGAATTCGCGGCATTATTTTCCCCCTTGTTTCATACTTTCGGTCTGGTTCAGCGCCTTCACTTCCCGTTGCAGCGTGCGCTCATTTACGTGACTGAGAATGTGGTGGTTCACCTCGACTACGGGAGCCAGCGCGCACTGTCCGAAACACGCAACAGTGCGCACCGTGAAGCGCCGGTCTGCGGTAGTGAGAGCCAGTTTGTCGGCTTCGTTTGTATCGCTCGCTTCCTGCCCGCTTAAGCCCAGATCGAGGCACAGCTTCTCCAGCAGGTCGCGCGAGCCGCGCGTATGGCACGCCGTCCCGCGGCAGACGCACACCACGTTATCGCCCTGCGGATCAAGGTTGAAGAGCGCATAAAAGGTCGCGGCGCTGTAGATTGTTGCCGGAGGTATGCCGGTCTCGGCAGCGATGTAGCGAAGCGACTCCATCGACAGATACTTATGCGCATTGGCCGCCTGAACCATTTCCAGGATTCCCAGCAGCGCCCCCGGACGGCCGGCGTGCTCTGTTACCGCCTGGTCGATCAGCAGTTTCTCGTGAGAATTCAGCGCTTCATTGGCGACACTCTGCATAAATCCCCGCCTCTCTGGCAAACCTTATAGGCTCCCGACAGACTCCATTGCTTTGTGCGATTCGCAGAGATTCCACCCCCGCAGACCGTCCGCAAGGGACATTGGCACCGCGAAGGCACATTTGGATGTGCCTTGGGTCACATCGTATTGTGATGCTTATACATACGCGCGGAAAGAGACGCCAGAATGGCAACAAAACATTCGAGCTGTGCTCCAGCACACAGGTCGAATGTTTCGGAGACTCAAGTGCAGAATTATCAGCAGCAGGTCCTACTTGCGGTTCGATCCCCGCTTAGCCGGCTTCCGCTTCTTCGCAGGCTGACGCAGTGCCTTAGATGTCGTTGTGACTTCGGCAGCGGGTTTAACCTCACGTGCAGTCTCTTGACCGGCACCCTCAGGGTTAGCTGGGTCCAGCAGCAGGTCCAAGCGATATCCGGCAGCTTCGGCAGTCGCGAGGGCATCCTTGATGGTGCGGCTCATCTTGTCGGCTGCGGCACGGTGGGGTGCGGCCTCACCTGCCAAACGCAGCAATGACGGCATGATCAACCACCAAAGCAACTCCTCGTAGAGTTCGCGCACCAAATAACTATGGCCTTCCGCTTCATGTACCCCAGTCAGCCAACGCACATCCGGGTCAAGCCAAAGGGCAGGCACAAGAGCCACACGGCCATCCGAGACCGCTGAGGTTTCGGTCGGCTCTTCTTGCGTCCTGCCGACGCCGGCTCCGGTGAGCAGCCCGACCTTGACGCGTGCAGCCACACGCCACCCTTCCTCGCCCTCGAAGCCCAGTGCTGCGAAGGCCTGGGCAAACGGCTCCCTCAGGCGCAGGCGGTCAAATAGATCCAGCGCCACACGCGCCGGCCTCAAAGCGTCAATCGATTCAGCCAGCAACTCCAGCACACACCAACCCAGCACAGGACCCCACATTGCCGTAGCTGTCAATTGCGGGCTGGGGCAGGGCAACATGCGGCGGGCGGCCACGGTCCATGGAGCAGGAAAGAGCGATTCGAGAGCGGGGATCCTCATGGCAGCACGCAACCGCTCACGGAAGGCCGCGCGCAGCAATGCAGGATTGGCTGGCTTCGTGTCGCAGGCTTGATTGCCTCCTAGAGTCAAATAAGCCCTCTGCCCGAGCCGCAGGAAGGTTTCGCACCGCGCCCACGCAGCCTCGAATAGCTCCGTGCGTTTGCCCTCGATCTCTGGGTCGGTTCCAGCCGCAAGGGCGCGAGGGTGCTCAGCCAGATCGGCGAACAGTCTCACCAAGCCGGGCTCCAGCTGCACGCGTAGCGCATCTTGTACCGGTTGCAACTCCATATTTACCAGCGCGTCTTCCAGGCTGACCACGCCCCGCCCGTTGAGCTGATCTGAGAGCCGGTCCCACGGCTGCTCAGTAGTCGAGTAAAGCTCGCGCCAATCCAGAAAAACGTGACACTGGTAAGCGTGCAGCTCGATGGTCAATCCCTGCTCAGCCAAATCCCTTGCTCGGCGCAGGTAGCTCAGACCCGTCAACAAGTCGCGCCACGCCAACGTCACAGCGGAGTTATCGCTCAGGCTCAGTCCCTCCCTGAGCCGTTGTTGGCGCAGTTGGTTGGCGCCTTTGTCGGCATAGGCCGCTGAAAAGTCAATCGTTCCATGTGTTTCGCCATAGCGGTTGTTATAGACGACCAGCGCGCGATCTTGACCGCTGCTATTCGAATAGGCAAAGACGTTTTCGTCCACCTTGCCCGCATCCAGAAAGAAGTCGTACAGCCGGAAGTTGCCGCTTTCGGCAAAGAGACTACGGCGTTCTAGCAGCGGCGCAATCTCGCGGTCGTGACGCTCCACCATCCATGGGTCGGGACTCTCGTCATAGCGAGGCCACCGGTACTCCATGCCATACTTCTCAGTGAATCCTTCGATCTGGCCGTGGCCAAACATCGGCAGCCCGGGCAGCGTGGCCATCATCACGGTCACCCCAAAGCATTTGTCGCCTTTGCCAAATTGATCAATAGCCGTGCGCTCATCCGGGTTGCTCATGAAGTTGACGTAACGCTTCATGATGTCCGGGTCGAACTCCAGTGTGTTCTTGATAACCGAGCGATACTTGGCGTTGTCTTCGTCGCGCAGCATGATCATGAACGCACTGTTATAGACCCGGTGCATTCCCAATGTGCGTACGAAGTAGCCTTCCATCATCCAGAAGGCTTCGGCAAGCAGCAATGTGCCGGGAACCTCGGCGGCTACGCGATCCACCACCTCGCGCCAGAACTCATGCGGCATGATCCGGTTAAATTCTGCTCTGCTCATGCCGTATTCGGCGCGCGACGGAATCGCCCCGCTGTCTCCTGGCGCGGGAAACCAAAGGCGTTGCACGTGCCGTTTGGCCAGGGTCATGGCGGCATCGAAACGGATCACCGGAAACAGCCGCGCCACATGCAGAATGGTCTGAATCACCTGTTCCCGTACCGTTGGATTCAGGTAGTCAAGCTGGGCCGTGTCGTTCCAGGGAAAGCTCGTGCCGTCGTTGCCGTGATAGATGAATCGAGTCTCGCCACTCTGCCGGTCACGCCGCTGGAATACCACGGCAGCATCCGACTGATCAAAGTAGTGATCCTCGATCTTTATTTCCACCCTTCCATCGTGCGAGAGATCGGGGCCGTTAAAACTGTAGGCAGGATAGGGAGGCTCGGGCCGAGAGATGAACCAATCCGGATGTTCCACAACCCATGGCGAGTCAATGCCCATATGGTTAGGAACCATGTCGCTGGCCAGGCGAATTCCGTGTCTGTAGGCACGGTCGCGCAAATTAACATAGGCCACCTCACCGCCCAGGTCTTCGGCAATCTCGTAGTTGAAGAGTGAATAAGCCGAGGCCACGGCATCCGAGTTGCCGCAGAGCTGCTTGATGGTCTTCGACGCGCGGCTCCGCTCCCACACTCCTATCAACCAGAGCGAGTTCAACCCTCGGCGCGCCAGCAGTGCCAGTTCCTCGTCTGGTATCTCGTCCAGCTTAGAGATGTTGCGGCCGTATTGCCTGCTCATCTGCGCCAGCCAGACGTATGTGCTCTTGGCTATCAGAACTGCGGTTGGCATCCAAGCCATGTCCGGCGAGAACTTTTCGTATTCGTGAGCCTGATCGCCAAAGACCGGCACTTCGGCGCTGGCGACAATCCCCTGCTTCTGTCCTCGGCGCTTGGCCGCGTCCGGAGGATTGAACTGCATCCAGATGGCCAGTTCCTCCTCGTGCAGAATTTCGCTGGCGATCAGAAGCAACTGCTCCAGGCTCTCGCCCAGCAGCGGCTTCCACAGCTTGCGGATCAGAGCAAGTTGGTCAGCCAGCGAGCGAGGCGCACCCACGGCCGGCGCTCTAAGTAGCTCCAGCAGATTCATCGGCTTGGCGTTTGGCAGCGGAATCAGCGGACGGGTGGCAAAGTACTCGGGCAGCTGCTGCGTCACTTGGCGGTAAACGGTCTTTGCAGCGAGGGTTTTTTCCTCGAAAAGCTCCTCGAAAGGCTGAAAAGCCTCGTTGCGGTTAGCCGTCCACAGCAACAGAAGCTCTTCCAGTGCGGCAGCGCGATGAGAAGTCCCACCGCTCCCCTTTTCCAACCATTGGCGCGGCGTCTCTATCCCGCGAATCACCGAAATACCGGGAAATTGCTCGACAAAGGCGAGCAGCATTGCATCCAATGCCCCCGCACCCACCTTCTCGGAGAAAAAATCCAGGGCGCTGGTCATTACCGTGGGATCAAAGTGCTCTCGGTAGCGCGCCATCAGCACATGGCTGGCCTCGTCGATCAACCCCATGGCATAAAGCTGGCCGGCATGAACTACCTGCTCCGGATGCTTTTCAACATCGCGTACCTTGTTGATGCGATGCGCCAATTCGCGGCAGGCCGCAACGTTGGCAAAAACCACGTTTCCTGTGTAGGAAAACAGCGACTCAGCGAACCCGTACCGTTCACGCGCCTTCCGGGCTATATGGAACTCCATCATAGGAAACCTTACTCCCAAGCTCTCCGTTGCCTTGCCATCCTGAGCGGAGCTTGGCGCGTTTCTTGCGCCAAACGCAGCCGAAGGACCTGCGTCTGTCTCTCGGCTAGGTGCGCCACAAATTTGGGTGCCCCATCCATTCGCGCTCTATGCGAATGGATGGGAAACCGCAAACCTCAACACAGGGTGCCCACCCTCGCCGCGCCTTTGTTTTTGCGGCTAGGGTGGGATACCACTGCATCAGCACAAACCAACCCAAAATTTAAAGGTACATCAAAGAGCTGCCTTTTAATCCAGGGCCTTGTGGAAACGGAGAATCGCCGCCGTGAGCAATGCAACCCCGAGGCCGGCCATCACTGCCATCTGCGGCCAAAGAATCCCCATCCCTACGCCCTTGAGATAGGTCCCGCGAATCACAATCAGGAAATAGCGCAACGGGATTGCGTAGCTCATAAGCTGCATCCAATGCGGCATGGTGCTGATGGGAAAGCCAAAGCCGGAGAAAGTAATCGTAGGCATAATAACGAAGAACGCTGTAACCATCGCCTGCTGTTGCGTAGCGGAGACTGTGGAAATCAGCAAACCCACTCCCAGCATGCATAGGAGGAAAAGAACGGCTCCCAGCGCCAGTACGGCGACGTGCCCGCGAAACGGCACCTGAAACCACAAGGATCCAACCACGGCAATCAGCGTGACATCGAAGACGCCAATCAGAAAAAACGGCAGCGTCTTGCCCAGAATGAACTCCACCGGTCGAATGGGCGTGACCATTATCTGCTCTAGCGTCCCGATTTCGCGTTCTCGCACCACGGCGAAGGCGGTCAGCGTAACCACCAGCACAACCGTCAGGCTGCCGATAATCCCGGGCACAAAAAACCAGCGGCTCCGCAGGTCGGGGTTGTACCATGGCCGCGGTGCAAGCTCGACCGAGGGCATCACTTCCATCAGTTGCGGCGCGATGCGATAAATGCGGTCTCTCTGGTATTCCTGCGCGAACCCCAGCGCTATCTGCGAAATGTACCCCGAGGCAATCAGAGCGGTGTTCGAGTTGGTCGCATCTACAATCACTTGCAGTGGCGCCGTTTGCCCGCCGCGCAACTTCTGCGCGAATCCTGCGTCAATCTCCAACCCGACGGTAGCCTTTCCCGCCTCTATCAGGTCACCGAGCTGGCGCGAGTCGGTTAGCTGCTGTTGCACGTCAAAGTAAGGGCTCGACGTGAAGCGCGAGACCAGTTCGCGACTCTCTAGGCTGTGATCATAGTCAAGCACGACCGTTGGCACATGATGAATCTCATAAGTTGCTGCGTAGCCAAAAACCATCATCTGAATAATGGGCGGGCCAATGAGGATGAAGCGCGTCCGCTTGTCGCGGAAGACCTGAATGAACTCCTTGATCAGCATTTGCTTCAGCCGCCCAAGCATTTTTCTCTCCTCTGAAACTCCAAAAAACAATCCATTCCGGTCTTGCATATAATTCGCTCCCCCGGTGCCAAAATGGATGAATGAACTTGTGACCACATGATCCGTGCTTTTCTACCCCCTATTCCCTGGTCCCTGAA
>JBAPYY010000839.1:0-2441 GCA_049284975.1 Occallatibacter sp. | reverse complement strand
CCGCTGGCCGAAGCGGTGATCGATGCAGGAGCAACTCGATTCCGTCCTATGCTTCTGACTGCGGCGGCGGTCGTTGTCGGCGCAAGCGTGATTCTTACAGACCCGATCTTTCAAGGGCTTGCGTTATCACTGATTGCCGGAGCAGTGGCTTCGACTTTCCTCTCGTGGCCGACCATTCCAGTGCTTTACTACATGGTCCATTCACGGCATCAGGCCGGGGCTGAACATCAACCTGAAACCGAACAAGGAGATTCCCTATGACCGTCGAACGCGGTGTGGACCTGATGGCAGGCTTCATGGTGCTTTTGTCGCTTGCGCTTGCGCATCTCCTTTCACTCTATTGGCTTTGGCTGACGGCTTTAGTCTGCGTTGACCTGCTGCAGTCGGCATTCACAAACTGGCGCCCTACAATGGCAATTTTTCGCGCCATGGGTTTGAAAGATGATGGCTGCGGCACCGGAAAGTGAAAAGGAAATGAATGTCCGGCGTCGAACCGTGCAACTTAAGGATGAGGTCTATCGCCAGATGTTTCGACTGGAGGAGGGCCGTCCAGGCGCCGAGATGGGGCTCGCTACGGCCTTGTTGCAAGCATGGATTGCTACTGACTTGAAGCGTCAATCCAGCGAAGATCGAGATTGGCTTAAGAAGATTTCTCCAATCTGCCTTCAGATGATTGAGGCAGCTCTGAAAGCGAATGTTGCCGCGCTTCCCAGTGAGCATTGACATGATTGTTGGATACTCCTCGCAATGGATCGAAGAGTCCCTGCGGAGAACCGCAATCTATTCATGCACTCGGGAGGATACACTGGAGTTGCACACGACGATCCCATCCGATGCGACCTGAACTGATCCGAGCCACCGACCTCCTACGCCGCAACACCCCGGAAGCTGTCGAAGAAGCGATCGGTTTGCTGCAGAATACGGTCTATTCCTTCAGCATGAAGGTCTGCGGGCATCCTGAAGATGCGCAAGACACCATGCAGGAGGTGCTTTACCGCTCCCTCGGGCACCTGGTTAAGATCGAAACCCCGCAACAGATGGCTGTCTGGCTTTACACCGTTACCAGAAATCGCTGCTGGCGCATGCGCCGCAAGCCTGCCCACGCCCCGGCAAATCTTCTCTCCCTCGACGAGTTGATGCCGGACGATGAGGAATTGGGGAGATTGCTGAAGGATGCCGCAGCGGGCCCGGAAGGCAACGTCATCGCTGCCGAGCAGCACCAACTGCTGCATCAGGCGATTCTGAGCGTCCCACCGGCCTTGCGCATCGTTCTCGTGCTCCACGATATGGAAGAGTTGACCACCGAGCAGGTTGCGCAGATTCTCTCGCTTCAGCAGGGAACGGTTCGGATTCGGCTTCATCGGGCGCGTCTAAGCGTGCGCAAGATGATGAACCTACTCCTTAGTGGAGTTCCTGAAGATCTGAGTGATGGCAAACCCTCCGCGAAGAAACGAAGAGCCGCCAAAGCCAAGAACCGGCAACGTCCTGCGGAATGCCGCGATCTCTTCGCCAACCTCTCGGAATATCTTGATGGCAGAATGGAGCCGCTTACCTGCGAACAAATGCGCGGGCACATCGAGGCATGCCCATCCTGTGTGGCCTTTCTGCGCGACCTGCGCACGGCCATCGATCGCTGCCGCTCCCTGGAGATTCCCTGTGACCCGGCAGTCGCGCCTCGATTGCGCGCCATCCTTACACGCGAGTACCTGCGTATGCTGGTTATGTCAGTCTAAGAAAAAACATCGCGATTGTGTAACGTAAGGCCTCCCCCGTGGCTTTCTTTTAATAAGTGAGGAAATCATTATGGAAGTTAAGATTACCCATCTTAATCAGGTGAAGTTCGCAATCGAGTCGCGGTCGCATTCAATTATGTGCGATCAGCCGGCAGAAAATGGCGGGGAAGACTCCGGCTTGACGCCTCCGGAACTACTGCTTGCGTCGTTGGGATCGTGTGCGGCCTTCTATGCTGTGCAGTATTTGAAGGCGCGCAATCTCGCGGAAACAGGTGTTGAAGTTACAGTGACCGCCGAAAAGTTGAAGCAGCCTGCCCGCATTGGAAGCTTCCGCGTGCATGCTGTGTGCCCCGTCCCTCTCACGGAAGAACAAACGGAGGGTCTGATGCGCTCCGTGCATCACTGCCTGATTCACAACACGCTCTTGACACCGCCGGAGATTACGATTGAGCTGACTGCGAAGGAAATATCTACCCTCCGCGCATGACAGCATCGATGGTTCAGGCGCGCCACTGGGTGGCCCCCTCGACTCCGACAAAAACGCGCATCTCAATCAAGAAGCCAGAAACCAATTGATGCAACCGTTTTGTAATTCGATAGTTAAGGCTACTAGAGCCTGTTATGAACTTTATTCCCGTGGAATGAAAAAGTTGTGATCTGCGTCGTGCTATCTGGCAGCATGGGCGCATGCAGAAGGAGTATCGGACC
>JBAPYY010000838.1:0-2544 GCA_049284975.1 Occallatibacter sp. | reverse complement strand
GAGTGCGAAATAAGGAAGTTCGTGTTCGTATCAACCAGCTAAGAGCTAAACGCTGATAACTGGAAGCTGCTTTTACGCCGCCAGCTGTTTGCCGATGTTCACCTTGATCTGCTTGGGCTGGGCTTCGGGCTTCTTCTTGAGCTCGAGCTTGAGCACGCCAGCATCGTACTTAGCGTCGATCGATTCGGTGTCGACGGTGGTGGGCAGCGTGAAGGCGCGGTAGAAGCTGCCATAGCGGCGCTCGATGCGATGGAAGTTTTCCTCCTTCTCTTCCTTCTCGAATTTGCGCTCGCCCTTGACGGTGAGGGTGTTGTTTTCCACGCTCACGTCGAGATCTTTCTCTGCGATGCCGGGCACTTCGAGCTTGAGGACGACCTTGGTTTCATCCTCGTACACATCAACGGCCGGCACAAAGCTCGCAGTGGTCAGCGGGCTCTCGTTTTCGTTGTTCAGGTTGCCGAACAGGGAGTTCATGCGGTTCTGCAGTGCTACGACTTCACGGAAAGGGTCCCAACGGGTGATTGCCATAACTATTCCTCCTGGTGCATCGAATTTTTTGGGGCGGGAGCGGGGCTCACCGCCGCTCAAGTGATCTGATAAAACTATAGCATAAATGATTCATAAAATATGAGTACATCACGCTAATAATAGCGAGAATATTGAAGTAATATGTTTATATTCAATCACTTAATAGACAGAAATTTTCTTAGATTAGACACTTTCCGGACCTCCGCCGCAGTCTTGCTCAACCCACATGAGTTGATCCCAATCGCTCATCCTTCACGCAGTAGCTGATCGTCTTCTTGTGAACGTCAAGTCCGATGCAGTGCACATCGCCTCTGAGGAGCCTCCGAGGTAGTTCTCAGAATCAGCTTGCCCGCTGAGTTCAGCCTTTTGTAACACCTCGCGCTCCTCACTGACTTAGCATTCAAACAAGCCGGTAAAGGCCCATGGAGGCGACTTACCTTCGAAAGCTGAACTAAAGATGATGGATCATTACATCGCCCCAGTGCTGCTGCAAATACTCAAGCGCCAGCTTGCGATGGCAATGTTCCGCTGTTGCCTCGCTACAAAGCAATACCGTCTTCCTGAGAAAACCCTCTTTGGAAAGCGCGGCTTCGACCCTTGGCGATCGAAGGAGCGACAGGTAGGCCTCGGTGCACATCCCAACTGCCCTTATGTTTTTTAAATGCGTTGAGGATTTCCTTTGTTGGAGCAAGCAATGGCTCATGTTCGTAGCTCGCACCGCAAATCTCACTGAGAAAATGGGAAAGATCGCTCTGCTTGGCAAAGCCCGCCAGTTGCGAAGTATTGTGGAGCCGCACACGAGCAAGGGCTCTATGCCCTGGGCCTTCAGCGCATCGAAGAACTGACTGGCGCTCTTTTTTGTGAAACCGATGCTGTAGATCTCCATTGATCCTCTTCCAACCCGGCAAACAAAACGGCTCGGTCATTTACGATAGTTCCTCAGTCCCTTGCTCTCCATCTGTCCTCCCGCCGAGTCTATTCACCAGATCCACGCCATGCCCGAAAGCGGCCCATCCTGATAAACTTTCTGTTTGGAGCTTTGTTGGATGTCTCGCCTCTTGGGCAGCGTGCGGCAGCGTGCCGCCCAGGCGTTCGACTGGGGCGGCGCTCCACCTGTGGCGGGTCGGCCTTGGCCAGCATTTGGGCCGGCAATAATTCGTTTTTCTTTACGTGTTCTTAGGGACCGTTCCGCGGTTCGACGGCGCGGAGCGGGGAGGATTCATGCGGCAGTTCCTTACGCTTGTTTGTTTGCTTGGCCTGGCTATTCCGGCCGGGATTTCCATCTCCGGATGCGTGCGCAACCCGCAAGGCAGCTACTGTAACGGACTCGGCTACGGCCTGAAGGACAATCAGATCTCGCAGCTCACGCTGCAGCCTCAAACCGGCGGCCTTTCGCTGGCCTATGGACAAATCCAGCAGATGCTGGCGCCCCAGGCCTTCACCTGCAAGGGCACAAACGTCGCGATTCCTCCCGGCCAGACGAGTTGGGGCACCACCAATAACCAGCTGGCCGACATATCGCCCAGCGGCCAAATCTGCGCAGGCACGTGGAACCGCAATACCGGCGGCGGCATCGCGGACTACACCTACTGCTATTTCCCGAATCCCTTACCCTCAAGCAACGGCCTGCCCTACGGCGTCGTATATCTCACGGCCACGGCCGCTTCCGTGACCTCGAATCCCGTCCCCATATACATTCACGCTCCGGTTACAGCCATCAGTCTGGTCGCTACGTGCCTTCCCTCCTCGGGGAACTGCACCTCGACCACGCCGACCACCGCGGTGCCGACGCAATGCTTTTCGCAGAACACGCAGGCGCAGCTTGACGCCCTGGGTTACTACGACAACAACGGCACGCAGACGCTGCTCTGCCAGCCCATCGCTACCGACGCGATTGGGTCTTTCGCGGTGAATGCCGGGGTTGTCACGCTTACGCTGCCGACTAACACCACCAACAACTTCATTCCCGGCGAAAACGTAACCTTCTCGGGATTCTCGACGGGAGCGACCTTCCTC
>JBAPYY010000837.1:0-1928 GCA_049284975.1 Occallatibacter sp. | reverse complement strand
CAGCACGGCGCGGCGAAAGCGAAGATGCCCGTTTGGATGGTCTCCGTGCTGGTAAGCACAGTTGGATTCTTTGCGACACTAGCCTTCAACTTCGTGGAATGCGTGTGCCTGGCTGCGCGCGGCGCAGAGCCGGCATTTCCGCACGGACTGGACCAGAGATACCTGGTTCTCATGGGCTGGGGGCTGCTGGTTCCCGTGGTATGGGGATTTTCAGCTCGCTGGCTGCCTGCGTTTCTCGGCATCAATCAAGCGAATGAACAGCTAATGCGGCTGGCTCTTGCACTGGACATTATGGGCGTGCTCACGGGCGTTGCGGGCTTGATCGGGATCGCGACGATACTGCTGGTCTCGGGCGCGGTGATCATCGGATGGGCACTTCAGCTTACGCGCCGACCGCACTCGCCGGCCAAGATTCAGGGGATTCATCCCAGCTTCACCTGGTTCATTCGGATGGCGTACGGCTGGCTGATTATCGCCGCCCTGATGAGCATCTGGGCAGCGCAGGCAGACTTGCACGGCGGCATCTGGGGCGCATCGCGTCACGCTCTCACGGTGGGCTTTGCGGCCACGATGGTCTTCTCGATAGGGCCGCGCATTCTGCCGCATTTTGGCGAGGTGCGAGCGCTCTTCAGCAAGAGGCTGATGTTTCTGAGCCTGTTGCTTCTGCAAACAGGCTGCACGCTGCGCGTCTTCAGCGAACCGTTGGCTTACGAAGGCCTGGCCTCAATCGCATGGAAGGTGCTGCCCGTCTCCGGCATGCTGGAGCTGAGCGCGGTGCTTCTATTTGCAACCAATCTTTCGCTCACATTTCTGCTCGGCAAAACCATCCTTACAACTTCGCAATCGAGTTACATGCGCAACGCACTTCAACCAAGGAGACTACATGTCCTATAAGAAGTACTGGATAGCTTTAGCGATTGTCATCATCGGATCCTTTGCAGTGTTGGGAGGAGTGGGGCGGCAGATGATCAGTGCAGCTCCGCCGCTTCCCGATGTTTACACGACAGACGGGCAACTTCTTTTTACGGGCAGTTCCATCACCGACGGGCAGGGCGTGTGGCAGTCCATCGGCGGTCAGGAGATTGGCACAGTGTGGGGACATGGCGCATACGTGGCTCCAGACTGGAGCGCGGATTGGCTGCACCGCGAATCGAATATCCTGCTGGACACGTGGGCGGCAAAAGCGGGTGCGGCAAATTTTGCTGCGCTCGGCGTGGATCAGCAAGCCATCTTCAAAGCGCGCCTGATTCGCGAGATGCGGACCAACACTTATGATGTGGCGCAAAACCGCGTGACCATCGACGCCGATCGCGCGGCCGCATTCACGCAGCTTGCGGCTTACTACGCGGATGTGTTTGCCAGCGGTCGCTCTGAGTACGCCATACCGCAAGGCGCATTGACCGACGCGAAAAAGCAGCATGAGCTGGCCGCATTTTTCTGGTGGACTTCATGGGCTGCAAGCACCCAGCGGCCGGGATCTCCAATCACATACACCAACAACTGGCCGCATGAAACGCTGGTGGCGAATACGCCGACGCCGGGCGCGGTGCTGTGGAGTTTCCTGAGCATCGTCGGTTTGCTGGGAGGCATCGGCGGCATGGTCTGGTGGTCCGCTTCGCAGGAAAAGGTCACCGTTCGCGGGCCGTATCCCGAGACTGATCCATTTCTCGCGATGCAGCCAACGGCGAGCCAGCGAGCCACGCTGAAGTATTTTTTTGTGGTGATTCTGCTGTGGGGCGTGCAGATTGCGATGGGCATGTTGACTGCGCACTACGGAGTTGAAGGTAAGGGATTCTACGGTTTTCCGCTGGATCGCTATCTGCCTTACGCCGTCACGCGCACATGGCATTTGCAGCTTGCCATCTTCTGGATCGCCACATCGTGGCTGGCGACGGGGCTTTACGTTGGCCCGGCAGTGAGCGCGCACG
>JBAPYY010000836.1:0-4504 GCA_049284975.1 Occallatibacter sp. | reverse complement strand
TAGTATCTCCTTGTCAGGATGATGGTGAGAGGAACTTCGGGCAGTTCATTCCATTAGCGCGTGATGATCAGTTCCGAGACGCCGTCTTTGGCCAGAAACTGTCGGTAACCGGACCATGCGGAAAAGAGCCGCTCGATGCTGCGGTTGGTAAATGCGCGTTGGATGGGAAACTGCTGGGCGGACTGCATCTCGACTTCGTCGCTGGCAGTAAGGTGGAATCGGCTGTGCGCCGTCTCCTCACCGTGAGTCCGGGTGTGAAAAAAAGCAAGTACTTGTCCGCCTGGATATGTCGCCTCATACAAACGCTGTGCTACCGGCGCTACCAGTGGTTCGGGGAGATAGTCGAGTGTGGTCCATAGCAGAACCACGTCAAACATGCGGCCGGAAAAATTGAGCGCATGGGAGAGGAAGCCTTCGACATCCCAGACCGGGTTGCCATCATCATCCGTGCCGGTCTGCCAGTTCTCAGAGTATGCGTCGAGAACAATATCGGCCAGGAAAACGCTATGACCCAAGCCGGTCAGGTATTGGATATTGGCCGGCGAGGTATAGCCTACGTCTATTGTGTGGAGACTGGACTCCGCCTCAAGACGCTTACGCAGAGCCGCCCATCCGCCCGAGTGGCGCGGAACTTTGGGCCCGGTCAAGCCGGGTCCGGAAGCGGCGGCAACGCTCTCCTGTTTCTTGTCAAACCAACGGCTAAGCACCCTCAATTCCCCTTGCGGTTCAGCAGACGCCACATGACCGAACCTGCGTGCAGTTTCCCGCTAAACCACGGCGCCCACAGGTTGCGTCTTTGGGCTATCGAGCTGCTTTGAAGCGCCCTGTGTCAAGTCCACCTTGCCGCGGTAAGCTGCATTCTCTTCTATCGCAAGGCGTAGGGCGCGCACATCGCCATGCACCTGGCAGCCGGCGCGCATCTCAACGCGACCACTGGCGATAATGTTGCCCTGGACCTGTCCCATGATCAGGATGTCCTTTGCTGTGAGGTCAGCGGCAACGTTTGCGTTGGCGCTGATAGTCAATCGGCTCTCGGTGAGGACCACGGTCCCCTCCACTCGCCCTTCCACAACCAAGTCTTCACTGCCTTTTACGTCGCCTCGTATCACGACGGTCTTGCCGATGCGTGCTGGGTTATTTTCTGCTGGCATGATCTGATTCCTCCTGGAGTAGCTCCGGCCTAAGGCCGTCTGCTTCAGTTTGTGAAACCTCGCATCTTGCAATTCGTCCTGATGGAACTATACGCAACTCGGACCCATAGCTCCAAACCCGGGTATTCCCGCGTCTAACAGAACGAAGCAATTCAAGCACCATCCATCGACCACTCATGCCAGTTAAACTAGGGATTGTGCATAGATTCTTGCCATTTTTCTTGCTTCTTTCATGGGCCGGCGCCGCACTGGCGCAACCGGTTACCCCTGCAGCCCTTACACCCCCCCAGGCTCAGGTGCTGGTGGAGCGGGCGCTCGCCACAGAGATGCGCACCGCCCAGGACGCAAATCGCCCCATGCGTTACCGGCTGCGCAAGTCCAGCCCGCGGATGACTTCGACCAAGGAGATCATTGAAACCCGCGACGGTGATGTGGCCCGGCTCGTGCAGCTCAATGACCAGCCTTTGAGCCAGAGCGCCGAGCAGCTAGAGGAGGCGCGGCTGGATGCACTGCTCAACGACCCAAGCCGGCAGCGCCATCGCAAGCAGAGCGAGGAAGCGGACGCCGGAATCGTTTTCAAGCTTCTGCGCATGTTGCCGCAGGCTTTCCTTTACGAGTACGCAGGCGCGGGCCAGGGCTCATCGGGGATGGTGGAGAAGTTTCGTTTCCGGCCCAATCCGAGTTTCAACCCTCCTGACCTGGAAACGCAGGCGCTTACAGCTATGACAGGCGAACTCTGGATTGACGCCGCGCAGGAGCGTGTGACGCGGCTGGAGGGCCATCTCCAGCAGGACACGGACTATGGCTGGGGCATTCTAGGCAAATTGGACAAGGGAGGATGGGTAGTCATCGAACAAGCCGATGTGGGCGGGCGGCAATGGCGGATTGCGCGCTTCCAGATGAAGATGAACTTACGAATACTGTTTAAGACCAAAAACTTCGACACCACGGAAGAGATGAGCCAATATGCGCCGGTTCCCGCCAAACTGGATTACCGGCAGGCCATTCAGATGCTGCGGGCGGATTCGCCGAATTCGGGCAAGAGCGGCCGGTAGATCCTGACTGCCACAAAGACAACACGGCCCCACCCAAATGGGTGGGGCCGTGTTGTTTGCCGAAAGGCTGGTCGGATTACATCTTAATGAAGACGATTACCAGCGTGAAAAGGGTTAGGGACTCGATCAGTGCCAGACCGAGAATGAGAAAGGTAAAGATTCCGCCGCGGGCGCCTGGGTTGCGAGCGAGCGCTTCCACGGCCGAGCCTACGGCCTTGCCTTGACCGAGGCCGCACATACCAGCTGCCAGGCCCATGCCCAAACCGGCGCCGATCGGGACCAGATTGACGACGGCCGAACCGCCATCCGCGAAGGCCGGAATGGCGAAACACAGAACCGCCAGGGCCATGAACAAATATTGAAGCTTCTGCATAGTTCTCCTGCTTCTCCTTGAATTGGCCACCAGTGGGTGGTTGAGGCTCACCGAGCTGGCCCCCTCACGCTTGCGGCCTACCGTTGGTCCGGAGCGGAAGCGCTCTCCGGCGGAATCTTGAAAAACAGCTTCTAGCTCCTAGCCGCTAGCTTCCAGCTCCTACGACTCCCGCTCGATGCCCAAGCTAGCAGCTAATAGCTGCTCTTAGTGTTCGTGCGCAACTGCCAGAGCGAGATAAATCATGGTCAGCAGCATGAAAACGAAGGCCTGAATAAACGAAATAAAAACGTGCAGGCCTAGAAAGATTACCGGAATGCCTATCGGGATCAGTGAGAAGAAAACCAGCGTCAGCAGATCTCCGGCGAACATATTGGCGTAAAGACGTACTGAGAGTGACAAGATGCGCGCGAGATGCGAGATGGTTTCAATCACGAACAGCAGCGGCGCCATCCACCAGATTGGTCCGGCCAATTGCTTCATGTATCCGATGAAGCCATTTTCCCGAAGTCCGTGGAAGTTGTAGTAGAGGAATGTTGGAAATGCAAGGCCCAGCGGCACCACGACGATGCTTGTGGGAGCTTTGATGCCCGGAATCACTCCCAGGAGATTGTTGACCAGGACAAAAAGGAAGATGCAGGTGACCCACGCTTGAAAGCGCTCGTAGCCGTGACCAATGACCTGCTCAGCCTGACCGCCGATGGCCTCGTGAATGATCTCGGCAATCTGCTGCGCCGGATTGGCCCTCTCCACCGAAAGGCTCAACCGCACAAAGAGGAAAAAGGCGATGAGGCCGACGACGACCATAAGCTCGAGCGCGAACGCATCGTTGATGGGCGCAGCGGGATTGGCAGGATGGACACCCACTGCCTGAAGAACCGAAGCCACGGCCCCGCCGAACAAATGATTCAACAAACGAGTAATTGCAAGTGTCTCCGGCATGTAAACTTGAGTCTTTCCGCCTAGGAGCAGGAAATCACATCCGCCACCAGGCCTGTTTGAGTCTTGTCATTTCCGGCCTCGATCAGTCGCGCAACAACCTAAGCGCTTCCCAGCCGATGGTCAATACCGCCAAACCAAGGCCGCAGAGCAGCGCAGCAACCGAGCCGTGCAAACACTTCAGGCTACCATAAATGACCCCTGCAAAAACTGTGAGCCTGAGCACAAAGAAGATAACCACCACCGGGGCACTTGCGGGCGTCTTTTGCTTGTCCATTCTGGCGTTGATTACGCGCACAAGGCGCTGCCACTCCCATATGCTGGCCGCAGAGATCAGCGCGCCGGTAACGAGCATGGCCCCACTGCGCCATCCCGCGCCAATCGACACTGCAAGTGCAGCAACCAGGCCTAAAATCAGCGTGTTGCGCAATGCTCGACGGAGCATCTTATCCAGGTCTGCCTGAGTCAGTTCGACGATAGGGTGGGTTTCTTCGGTCATGACGGATCGTCGCTGCTTCCCTTCCCGGTTTCATTCTGGGCTGCGTCTTCGTTTTGGGATTTTTTCTCGGCGGCAACAGCCGTCTGGACGACAAAGACCAGCCCGGAGATGCTTCCAAGAATGATCCCGACGATGACGATCCACTTCTGGTGCAGTAGGTGGTCGGCCCCCATGCCAAGCAGCAAGCCGACGACGACGGCCGAGGGCAGCACAAAGGCAATCTGCATCAGTTTTTCAGCCTCTACATACGCGCTGAACCCGCCGGAGGACTTGGCGGGTGGCTTCGACTCCGGAATGGCACGGTGAAAGGGCATCCTTGGTGATTATCTACGATGAATGCCCTTCGGCGCGAAGGGGGGCGTGTTTACTTGTTGGGCTTTGATGTTGCGAGCTTCCAGGCTTTAATCCGATATTGGCCTTCATCCTCGTTTAACTGCGAAAGGGCGATGGTCGGAGGGACTTCTTTGCCGCCGCTGTCAACGATCTGAGC
>JBAPYY010000835.1:0-6808 GCA_049284975.1 Occallatibacter sp. | reverse complement strand
GCCGCTTACTCCTGAAGAAGACCTGGCTGTCGTTGGCCGCATCGCTTCATCGGGCGCGCGCCTTCTCTTTGTCGGCCTCGGCTGCCCAAAGCAGGAGCGCTGGATCGTCGAGCATCTAGACAGAGTTAACGCAGTGATGTTTGGCGTTGGAGCTGCCTTCGACTTTATCGCCGGTAGCAAACGCCGGGCGCCGCGGTGGATGCAGCGCAGCGGGCTTGAATGGACGTTCCGTTTAGTCGCCGAGCCGCGGCGTTTAGCCGCGCGCTACCTCAGGCAAAATCCGCGCTTCGTCCTTCGGTTTCTGCGGCAACTGCTCGCCGGAAATGCCTGAAATGCCGCGCAAACGAAGGCTTTCGATCTCGCACGGAGCAAGTCATGCTCTCTCGTATAAGATGATGAGTCGGTGTGATTAGACAATTGATCCGTTGCGGGATTCATTTCATCGCACCGACGAGCTTGCAACGCATCGGCCGCGCAGGTTGCTTGCTCGCAACTAGTTGACTGTGCGCTTCATCGATTAACGAACGAGGAAAGTGCAACTGATGTTGATCCGTGGTGCGCATGTTCTGGTTTGCGGGGCCGGCGGTTTTATTGGCGGTCACTTGGTAAACAAGCTCTTTGCCGAGGGCGCCGCCAGCGTTCGCGCGGTCGATATCAAGCCGTTCGACGAGTGGCACCAGTTGAATTCCGCCGCCGAAAACCTGGTCCTCGACCTGCAACTGCGTGACTCCTGCATTCGGGCCGCGCAAAGCATGGACGGAGTTTTTCAGCTCGCAGCGGACATGGGCGGCATGGGCTTCATCGAGAACAACAAGGCCCTTTGCATGCTGACCGTGCTTACCAGCACACATATGCTGGTGGCCGCGCGCGATTGCGGCGTGAAGCGCTTCTTCTATTCCTCTTCAGCCTGCGTTTATAACGGCGACAAGCAGACACAATATGAAGTTGTGCCACTGAGGGAAGAAGACGCATATCCAGCCATGCCGGAGGATGGCTACGGCTGGGAAAAGCTTTTCACCGAGCGCATGTGCCGCCACTTCCGTGAGGATTTCGGCCTGGAATCACGCGTCGCGCGCTTCCATAACGTCTACGGCCCGCTGGGCACATGGATGGGCGGACGCGAAAAAGCTCCGGCCGCCATCAGCCGCAAAGTACTCGAGGCCAGGCACTCCGGCAAACACGAGATCGAAATCTGGGGCGACGGCCATCAGACCCGCAGTTTCATGTACATCGACGACTGCACCAGGGGCATTGTCGATCTCTTCGAGAGCGAGATTCTCGAACCCATCAACCTCGGCTCCAGCGAGTTGGTGACCATCAACCAGTTGGTGGATATCGCCGAAGAGATTGCTGGCGTGAAGCTGAAGCGGAATTACAATTTGAGCGCTCCCAAAGGCGTGAATGGCCGCAACAGCGATAACACACGGATTCGCGAGCTGCTTGGCTGGGAGCCCTCCATCAGCCTCCGCGACGGGATGGAAAAGACCATGGCGTGGATCGAGGAAGAGATGTGTTCGGGCGTCTTGTCTAAATAACTGCGCGATGATTGCGCGCCGCGTGGCGCCGGTATTGGCAGCGAGCGCCCGGCAAGACATTTTTCTTGATTGGAGATAGCTTGCAAAGTTGCACGTTAGCGCCAGCCGCGCCTCTGGAGCTGGAATCCGAATATCGGTTGCCCCGGGAGATTCCGCAAGTGGATCGGCTTCGCGGCCTTGCAATCCTTCTGGTGTTGGCGTGTCACTCCGCGCATGCTGCTCCGGCCATCCTCGCTCGCGTGTTAAACAAGGGCTGGATCGGAGTGGATCTCTTCTTTGTCCTGTCGGGTTTTTTGATCACGGGTATTTTGTGGGACAGCCGCGGCAATAAGGTGTATTACCGCCGCTTCTATGGACGCCGCATTCTCCGCATCTGGCCCGCCTATCTGCTCATCCTTTTCGTTGCTTTTTCGATAGTTCCTCTTTTGAAGTGGTCCGTGGGCGGACTCGCTCTGAGTATTCCCAGTGAGCCGCTGGGAATTTGGGTCTATCTGCTCTTCTTTCAGAATTTTATTGAAAACTCGCATCGTCCTTCTCTGTTTCTTGCGGCAACCTGGTCTCTGGCCATCGAAGAGCAGTTCTATCTGATATGGCCCGCCGTGATTCGGCTTGTCTCCCGGCGGGCAGTCCTTCCCGGTCTGATAGTTGGCTTCCTTCTATTACCTCTCATTCGCGTATGGGCCGTGAACCATGGCCTCTCGCCGGCGGAAATCTACATGAACCCGCTCATGCATGGCGATGGACTTCTTTGCGGAGCATTCGTAGCTTTGTGGCTACGCTCGGCAAGACCGAAACGAAAAATCCTGTTGCTGGCGGGCTCGATCCTCCTGACCACTGGTCTTGCGGCCTTCGTGCTGATTCCTCGGTCCTGGATCGTAAACGACTATTTCTCTCTTTGGGCGTTTACCGCGATCGCGCTTTCTTTCACAGGTCTCCTTCTGGTTGCGCTCGTCTCGGAGAACCTGGGTCATTTTTTGCACCGCGCTCTATTCATGAACCGCAGCCTGAGCTTTTTCGGATTTATCAGCTATGGCCTCTATCTATTCCACTATCCCATCCTGAATATCGTCACGAGGGACAAGCTGGCTGCGAGGCTAGACTGGTGGCAAAGCACCTGCCTTACCAGGATTCTTTTGACGATATTTGGGATTGGACTCAGCATCCTGCTTGCTTGGGTATCCCGCCGGACACTTGAGAAGTGGGTGCTTTCGAAGAAAGGGATCTTCGGCTAGAATCCCGCCCTCTCCCGGCGTGGCACACACGGGAACCAGCATTCCTCCTGTTTTTGGGGATTTGGTTTCTCGTTCCCGCAATTGCCTGTTTCAGAATCCGATTTTTTGATGCACAATCAAAAGCAATATGAGCTTCCATTTTGCACTCCCCAATGAACTTCGCGCGGCCGTAGACCAGGCCGCCGCCGACTGGACCGTCAACAACAAAGTTGCCCGCTTCTGGCAGAAGGATCCAGGCCTGTGGACCCGTGACGGCGAGGAGAAATGGCTGGGCTGGATCGACATCGTCGAGCGGCAGCAGAACGATCTGGCGACTTTTGCTTCGCTGGGCGCAGAGATAATGACCTCCGATTTCCAAACGGTTTTGCTGCTTGGCATGGGCGGCTCCAGCCTCTGCCCCGAAGTGCTCAGTCTCACCTTTGGGCAGCAGCCGGGTTTCCCGGAACTGCGCATCGTCGACTCCACTGATCCGGAGCAGGTTTGGACCGTCCGCAACGAGGTCAACCTGGCTAATACCCTGGTGGTGGTGGCCAGCAAATCCGGTTCCACGCTCGAGCCAAACATCCTCAAGCAGTTCTTTTTCAATGAGATGAAGGAAGTTGTCGGCCCGAATAACGCCGGCAGTCACTTCATGGCAATTACCGATCCAGGCTCAAAGATGGAGCAGGTGGCCAAAGAAGATGGCTTCCGCTATATCTTTTACGGCGACCCCACAATCGGCGGACGTTTCTCGGCACTATCGAACTTTGGCGTAGTGGTGTCCACGCTGGCCGGCTTGAATACTGAGAAGTTGCTATCCGAAGCAGCCAAGGCCACTGCGTCAGCCAAGCTGGACCCAGACAATAATCCGGCAGTCGAGTTGGGCCTCGCGTTGGGCTTGGCGGCCAAAGCCGGTCGCGACAAACTCACCATCTTCACCTCGCCGGAGATCTCCGATCTCGGCGCATGGATGGAGCAGTTGGTCGCCGAATCTACCGGCAAACGGGGCCTCGGCATTACGCCGGTAGACCGCGAAACGATTGCTGCGCCCGAGTTCTACGGCAAAGATCGCATCTTCGCCTACATCCGTTATGCGGGGACGACAGACAGCAGCGCGGATTCGGCTCTTGCCGCCAAGGTTGCCGCTCTCGAAGCGGCCGGCCATCCCGTCGTAACCGTCGAGATTGCAGACCTTTACGAGATCTTTGGGCAATTCTTTACATGGGAAGTCGCCACCGCCGTAGCTGGCTCTGTGATGGGCATTAACCCCTTCAACCAGCCGGACGTGGAGTCGGCCAAGATCGAAACTCGCGCCCTTACAGCCGCCTATGAGGAAACCGGCAAACTACCTGCGCGTGAGCCGGTGCTCGTGACCTCAGCAGATGGTCAGGAATTCCGGCTCTACGCCACCGAGGCTTACGCCGCCACGCTCAAAAAGGCTGCGCCGGACTCGACACTGGCGGGCTATCTACGCGCCCATTTCAACCAGATTCAGGCCGGCGATTACTTTGCCTCGCTGGCATATCTGCCCATGTTCCCCATGCACGAGGCGGTGATTCAGGGCCTGCGCCATAAGGTGCGCAACGCCAAACGCGTCGCCACCTGCCTGGGCTTCGGTCCGCGCTTTCTGCACTCCACCGGACAGGACTACAAGGGCGGCCCCAACACCGGCGTTTTTTTGCAGATCACTGCCGACCACGCCCTGGATGTGGAGATTCCGGGGCAGAAGCTAAGTTTTGGCGTGGTAATCGACGCCCAGGCCGCCGGCGACTTGGCTGTGCTGGAGTCGCGCGGACGCCGGGCCTTGCGGGTTCATCTGGGGTCCAGCGTGACAAGCGGCCTGGCGACGCTGGCCGCGGCCGTTGACGAGGCGCTGGCGTAACTGCCAGGAAGCAGAGGAAATTCTGCTGCATTCTCGCAATCTCCCTGCCTCCGAGCGGAACTTTTCCCCGGCGGTGGGGTTCAATCCGATGACAGCTCCCTCCATTCCCCGTCTAACGAGGGTGAATCGGGAGCAAACTTCAGGCGCAGGAGATACATAACGATGAATCGGCCAATATTCAAGCGAGTTCTACCCCTGACCCTGGTTTGGGCCATGTTGGTGATCCTGTGCGGCGCAATTGCGCTCGCCCAGGACACTGCTGCCGCCCCACCCGCGGCGGCCGAAACGCGCACCGACGGCCAGATTGAGATGGACGTGGTGCATGCCTTGGACTCCTCCCAGGCGCTAAAGGCCGAACTGATCACCGCGGCCACCATGCAGGGAGAGGTTACCCTTTCGGGAACAGTTGCAAGCGACTCCAACCGCAAGCTGGCGCAGACAATTGCCGGCCAGGTGGCGGGCGTGACCAAGGTGAATAACAACCTCAAGGTCGTCAGCGCGCAGGCTGCAGAGGACACGGGCGATCAGGAGCAGGAAATGGACCAGCCCCAGCCGGGCAACGCGGGGGCGCCAAATCCAGGAGCCGGCCAGCCCGTGACGCAGGATCAGATTCGCGCCGAGGTCCAGGCACAGATTCAGGCTCAAAGACAGGCTCAGTTACAGACGCCCAAAGCCCCTGTGACCATTCCTCCCGGAACTCTGCTTAAGTTGCGCACCAATGAGCCGGTAGGCAGCAAGCGGGCCAAGGACGGCCAGCCGGTTGAGTTCACTGTGATTCAGACAGTGGCCGTCGGCGGCATGAGAGCCATTCCGCGGGGCGCCACCGTTCATGGCGTGGTCACCGAGGTCAAGCAGGCAGGCGCCTTGGCCGGTAAGCCGGTGCTGGCGCTTACGCTTACTTCGCTGGAACTGGGCGGGCAGAGCTACCCGCTCACCACCGACCAGTTCAAGGTGAGGGGACCGGGCAAGGGCGCTTATTCAGCCAATAACATGGTTGGCGGCACCATGATGGGCACCATTATCGGCTGCATCGCGGGCCGCGGCATAGGTTGCGCTATCGGCGCCGGTGCAGGTCTGGCCGCGGGCACGGCCGCTTCAGCAGGTACTCCCGGACCTCGCGTCTGGATTCCCGCCGAGGCACTGGTCGAGTTTCACTTGACTGCCCCGCTGACGGTAAACCCGGTGAGCCCGCAAGAGGCGGCCCGTCTGGCGCAGGGGCTTTATCAGGGCGGTCCTAACCTTTACCAGCGCGGCTATTACCCCTATGGCCAGCCGTATCCCTATGGCTATCCGCCGATTTACTACCGTCCCTACTACGCCGTGGGCGGCTACTACTACTGGCGTTGATAAGCCCCACAATCGATGCACAAAATGCGGGCATCCCTTAAGACGGGATGCCCGCTCTGTTTCTGGAGCGCCCCATATTCAGGCTCTCTGTCGTCTATAATTGCTGAGTATCGCGTCAAGCGACAATTGCAGGCCAATTGCGCACGTCAGGCCGACGTCTGCGCGTAGAGAGTTGAAGGTCCAAGTCCGCCATGATCCGTTTTCTGCAGAAAGATAATCGCGTCGTCAAGGCACTCTTCGTAGTCATCATCGCCGCCGCTTCGGTGGGAATGGTGGTCTACTTGATTCCCGGCCTCACCGGCATGGGCGCAAACACCACTGACACATACGCCACGGTTTATCCGCACTGGTATAGCCGTATCTTCTCTTCCGGAGATACCATCAGCCAGCAGCGCGTGAGCCAGATGGCGCGCCAGCAGTTGATGCGCCGTGGCCCGCAATACGCTGACAATCCGATGATCGTCAACATCATCGAACGCCAGGTTGGCCAGCAGCTCGTGCAGCAGCAGATTCTGCTCGCCGAAGCCGAAAAGCTTGGCATCTCCGCCTCGGACGACGACGTGGCGCAGTTCCTCCATCAGGGTCAGTTTGGCCAATTCCTCTACCCCAATGGACAATTCATCGGCCAGGAACAATACACCAACTTCATTGCCCAACAGTTCAACATGTCGGTGACAGAGTTTGAGCAGGAGTTGAGGAACCAAATTCTTATCCGGCGTTTGCAGGCGCTGATTACCGCCGGAATCACGGTAAGCGATAAGGAAGTGCGCGACGCCTATCGCACGGAAAACATCAAAATCAAATTCGATTACGCCGTGATTTCCGCCGACGAT
>JBAPYY010000834.1:0-2763 GCA_049284975.1 Occallatibacter sp. | reverse complement strand
GTCTTGCTGCGCGACGCCAGCAAATCCTCTACCCATATTTGCGTGCCGTCCTCGACGCGGATCATCTCCGCCCGCAACCGGTACTGGGAAGAGAACGCCTGCAAGGTTCCAGTCAGAACCAAATCAGCGTTGAGTTCCTGGCCGACTTGCAGGGCGGTGAGCCCGCGCTGTGCCAGGTTGAAAACCGAATCCCTGGCCAGCACCGCGACGGCAAAGTGCGGCGCGCGGGAGAGACTAGCCGTGGTCTCTTCGGCCATTGCGGGGCCCAGATGTTCGGGAACTAAGTAGCCGGTGGCGAAAGGCAGAATGGCCAGGCGCAAAGCCTTGTCGGCCGCGGCCGCGCCGTCGCGTCGGATCTCGGCGGAAAAACGATAGCCTCGCTTGTAAACCGTCTGGATGCATGCATCCGGTTCAAGTCGCGCGCGCAAGCTTGAGAGGCACTTCGGAACGCTGTCGGCCGTGACATGCACATCTCCCCACAGCTCTTGCTTCAATTGCGCGGGCGAGACGACCTGGTCCGAATACGTCAGCAGCAACCGCAGCGCGGCCAACTCCTTGGGCGGCAGGTGAACCACCGCCTCACCGCGCCAAAGCGTGCCATCAGACTCCAGCCGGAAACTTGCAAACGAGCAGGCAAATTCGCCCACACCGGTACTGCCGGCCTTAGCGGAGAATTTCGCAGTTCTGGCCACGCGCGAAACCGGAAGGAGCTCTCTCTTAGCTTCCACGGCGCTTCCTTGTATCCTGGGCGACACGGTTGCAGTTCTCCTGCTTATTCTGTCAAGAAGAAAAGCAACTGCTTACAGCGGCCGCGGGAATCTGCGTGGAGAAAACAATCCAGATGGGAAAAGACAGCAGTGGTCCCGGCGAATCTCTGTGCTTCAATGAGCCCAGTATTTTCTGTGAACTCTAGCTTAACTACATTCGGCAGGATGCGGGAAAATTTGGTCGTGCCATTTGTGATTTTTTGATGCGTGAAGTAATCGAGACGGGTTACCAAGGAATCCTAAATTTTTCGCTTACGCGGGTACGACAGTTTGATTCAAAGGGCGCGGGCGGCGCTTCTCAGTTGAAAATGGCATTGGACATGGTGGAAAGCGCCGGCAGGCTTCAGGAAAACTTCAAACATTTGTCAGAAAATCCATTCCCTGCGGCTGGCAGACTAATCGAGGAGAGTTTGTCATGCCCAAGACTGTTTCCTACGCCCAGTGGTCACTTGAACCTTACTGCATCGGAATGAAGCTGCGCGCGTTGCGCACCCAGAAGCGGCTGACGCTTTCGCGGCTGGGGGCCGAGACCGGGCTATCCACGGCGCTGCTGTCGAAACTTGAGACGGACCGGATGGTTCCCACGCTGCCTACGCTGGCCACCATCAGCCGCGTTTACGGAGTGGGCATGAGCTACTTCTTTTGCGAGCCGACCAAGCACACGCTCTCGATCACCCGCAAAGCCCACCTCGCGGGCACAAGCCGCGGACTGGAATCAGTGAAGGCGATCCCGCTGAACACAGTGGCGGATGGAACCCGGCTGATGGCGCAGATGATGGAGTTTCCCGCCGGCGGAGCGTCTTCTGTTACGGAAATCGGCCGCGGAACCAGCGGCCTGGTGTATGTGCTGGAGGGCAAGCTGCAGTTGGATGCGGGCGGCATGCACGAGTTGTTGGAAGCCGGCGATTGCGCCTGCCTGGTTAGCGAGATGGCGCTGGCTTGGAGCGCGGCCGGCAAACACCGCTGCCGGATTCTGGCAGTGACGCCAGTGGGTGAGCGCGTGGAAGGTTAAGCGGCCTGCGCTAATTCCAGTCGCACGCGATCAATGGGCTGGTGCGGTCGGCGCCGATGTCCGGGCGATCAATTGGAAAGAGTCCAGAAAACGCGCGGTTCCGGCGTAGGGTTTCCCTAGCGGCACGGCTGTCAAAGCTTGATAGAGTGTGGAGCCCACCAAATAGATGCGGGCGGAAAAGTGCATGGTGTCGTTCTCGCCTTCAAACTCGACGCCGGGATAGATGCCCAGCGTGATTGGCTTCTCGCTGAGCGGATGCGCGTTGGTGTTCGACAGGGCTCCCTTCTTGGCTCCCTGAAGCACCGTAACTGGATCCCTGCCCGAGACCGCCGCACCGTAATCGCAAACTCCAACGAACATCGCCGACTCGCCGTCCTGCGTCATATACGAGCGCAATTCGAAGGTGCCCGCATCCGTAGGGACGTTTTTCTTCTGCTGCTCAGGCTCGAAAGCGAACGAGGCGCTGAATCCGTCCGAAGAATACGTGTATGTTTTCCAGTTTGGGGCTGGCGCGGGGTGGTTTGGCGCGGCCGCAGGGGCAGTCTGAGCGCTGAGCGTGGAGGCAAAAGCAAGCGCGACCATGGAAACGGCCATGCGGCGTGCAAAAGTCTTGCAAATCCTGTCGATCATTTCGAGTCTCCTTGCTCACAACAAAGAAGAATCCTCTGAGCGCATTGAATCCTGTCGGGACCGGTTAGACCGGGTACTCCAAGGTGGCAGGGATTCAGACTGCCATCACCACCCCGCTGGGTTTCAAAGTGACCGAATTATAACCTGTTTATACTGGCGCGCGCTGGGTTCTTCCGATTGACACGACCAGGTGTGAGCACTCGACCGCGCATAGGCCATATGAAGCAGCCAAAGTGTTGTACTATCTAATTTTTGCACCGGAAAGGCAAGAAACGATGCGACCGAATTCCAAACTGATTAAGACAACTCTGATAGGCGCGCTGGGCGGCCTGCTGTTCGGATTCGACATTGCCG
>JBAPYY010000833.1:0-9239 GCA_049284975.1 Occallatibacter sp. | reverse complement strand
GGTCCCGCACCGGGCACGCCGCTTCACTGCATCCCATCGGCAGTTAATTTGTTTGCGTGGAATTCTAATCGATTGAGCGCGGGCGCAGGCACTCATGAAGGCGCCTTCGCACCCAGAGGCAACGCGTTTGTTGACAAGCAATCGACGCGCATGCAGCCGACTACGCTGAAGCTTTGCTCGGAGGCGGCAAAGTGCAGCGTCTTCTGGTCGACGAAGGCGGTGGAACCATATCAACTGCGCGCGCCGGAACAAATGGAAGTTAAGGCACACGACGGGACGACACTCTACGCCACGCTGCTGCTGCCTGAAGGTGCGCGAGGCTCGGCGAGCGTCCCGCTGATTGTGAATCCATATGGCGGGCCTGGCGAGGCAACTGTTGTGAATAAATGGCACGACAGCCTGCTCTTCGACGAGTTGCTGGCGCAGCACGGATTTGCGGTGCTGCATGCGGACAATCGCGGAATGGGCGGACGCGGGCGGGTCTTTGCGCAGGACGCTTATCATAACTTCGGCCCGGTGCAACTAGAGGATCAATTGACCGTGGTGGACGCGGCGCTGGCGCAGTATTCGCAACTGGACCCGAAACGCCTGGGCTGGTGGGGTTGGAGCTGGGGCGGCACGTTTACGCTCTATGCCATGTCGCACTCGGACCGCTTTCGCGCCGGAGTTGCCGTGGCGCCGGTGACCGACTGGCGCAACTACGATTCGATTTATACCGAGCGCTACATGAGCGAGCCCAAGGATTTTGCCTCGGAATACACGGATTTTTCGGTAGCGAATTCGGCTGCGAATTTGAAGGGCCATTTGCTGCTGGCGCATGGCACCGGCGACGACAACGTGCACATGGAAAATACTGTGCAGTATGTGCAGAAGCTGATCGATGCCCAGATTCCCTACGACCTGCAAATTTATCCGCGCAAAACGCATGCGATTTCCGGATCGGATGTGCGCACGCATCTTTTCAATCGCATTCTGGCGCAGTTTGAGACGTATCTCAAGCCGCCGGTCGCAAGCGGAAACGAAAAATGAACACTGCCATCTCCCACCCCGCCGAACGCGCGAATACGCATGAGTTGATTCGCGGGCGCGTGACTGTGGGGGATCTGGAGATTACAGTGCTCACCGACGGATACTTCCTGCTGGACGGCGGCGCGATGTTCGGCGTAGTGCCCAGGCCGCTGTGGCTGAAGCGCGTTACGCCCGACGCGGAAAACCGCATTCTGATGGGGTCAAATACTGTCGTCATCCGCGACGGCAAGCGGACCGTGATCATCGAGACCGGTTTGGGCAATAAGCTGGACGCGAAGATGCGGGCCATCTATGGCGCGCGCGAGTTGTTGCCCTCGTCGTTTGCCGCGGCGGGCATCCGCATGGAAGATGTGGATGTGGTGATCAACTCCCATCTGCACTTTGACCATTGCGGCTGGAATACCACACTGAGCGAGGACGGAACTCTGAAGCCCGCGTTTCCCAACGCGCGCTACTATACGCAGCGCGGCGAAGTGGAGCACGGGCGGCTGCAACTGGAGCGCGACCGGTCAGTTTATCTGGCGGCCAACTACGAGCCGCTGATTGCGAGCGGGCAGATGACTCTGCTGGATGGGCCGGGCGAGATTATTCCCGGAATTTCGGTGGACCTTTACCCTGGGCACACGGCGCAGATGATGGCGGTTTATTTTGATTCGGGAGGCCGACGGGGCTGTTTCATCTCTGACTTGATTCCCACCACGGCACATCTCGATCTGGCCTGGGGTATGGCCTACGATCTTGACCCGCTAACGCTGATTGCGCAGCGCAAGCGGTTTTATGCACGCGCCATTCAAGAGAATTGGCTGGTCTTTTTTTCCCACGATCACCACACGCCTTTCTGCTATATCGAGCTGGACGAGCGGGGCAAGCCGGTGGCACGGGAAGTTTAGAGTGAGTGATGCTTGAAAACATCGTCCTTGTCGCGGCTGGGGCACTCCGAGCACTCCAGGCAGCAGACGACCACCAGGGCCACGCCCAGGGTGACCAGAATGGCGATGACGTTCTCGTAGGCCACTAACCAGTGAATCAGGCTATGCATCATCAGTCACCAGTTACAAACTCAAAGGGTTAGACGCTGTAGGGGTTCCGAGGCTTACCGACCTTGGAGCTATTTTGCACTTAAATCCCGTAACGTCAAGGGTATCATCGGAGAATTTTTTCAACTACCCACTTGTTCTTTGGAGAATAAAAGGCGAATATATACCAATATGGACTCCGGTCTCAATCCGGCACCAGCCCCTGACTCCGCAAACTGGCCGGAAGAGCTCCAGACCGATGAGCCGGAGACTGCACGCTCTCCGCAGGAGCCCGACGACCCCGCAACCGGTCCGCATCTGAACTGGCTCTTCGTTGATATGAATTCCTATTTTGCTTCTGTAGAGCAGGACGCGCGTCCCGAGCTGCGCGGCAAGCCGGTGGGCATTGTGCCCATGATGGCCGACACAACCTGTTGTCTTGCAGCCAGTTACGAGGCCAAGGCCTGCGGCGTTCGAACCGGAACCATCGTGGCCGACGCCAAGCGGATGTGCCCTGATCTGGTGCTGGTAGAGGCGCGGCACGAGCTTTATGTCGAGTACCATCGCCGCATCGTCGAGGCGGTGGAAAGCTGCCTTCCAGTGACGGCGGTGATGTCCATCGACGAAATGGCCTGCCGGCTGATGGGCCGGGAACGGCCGCTGCTGGCGGCGATGGCTCTGGGCAGGCAGGTGAAGGCACGCATTCTGGAGCAAGTCGGCCCGATGATTCGCAGCTCGGTCGGTTTGGCCACCAACCGCTACCTAGCAAAGGTGGCCAGCGATATGGAAAAGCCCGATGGCCTGGTGGCGCTTCCGTTGGACATCTTGCCCGAAGCTCTACATCAGCTCACGCTGCGCGCGCTGCCTGGTATTGGCGCGCGCACAGAAAAGCGGCTGAACGACAAGGGCATTCACACCATGGACGATCTGTTGGCGCTCGGCTGCGAGCAGGCCGGCGAGTTGTGGGGCTCGGTGTGGGGTGAGCGGCTCTGGCACTGGCTTCAAGGTGAAGACTTCGACATGTCGGAGACGGAACACCTGAAGTCGATGAGCCACCAGCACGTGCTGGCGCCGGATATGCGCAATCCGGAAAAAGCCTGGGCGGTGGCGCACAAGTTGCTGCACAAGGCGGCGATGCGGCTGCGCTCCGAGGGGTTGTGGGCCGGCAGCATCGGGCTCGCTATAGGGTTTGTGCCGCGCGGCGAAAAGATGCCTGTCAGCCGTTTCGGCGCGCCCACGCGGGGATGGAAAAGCGAGTTGCGTTTGAGCGAATGCCAGGACAATCCAACGCTCATTGCGGCGCTGCGCCGTCTATGGGAATCCCGCCCGCCGGGCGAGGAATTCGAGCACCCATACTTCATCGGCGTGCATTTGAACGGCCTGGTGCCTGACCGGCTGCACACGCTGAACCTCTTTGAAGGGACTGAAGACGAGCAGAGCCGCGCGCGCCTCGTGGCTGCGATGGACGCATTGAACAACAAGTATGGCCTGAGCACGATTGCGCCGGCCACCATGCTGACTGCCTTCAAGGCAGCGCCAACGCGCATTGCCTTCCACACCATTCCCGACATGTTTTGAGCCGCCTACCGTCGCTGTTCCAGCTCAGCGATTGCGAATACCGACTCCCTGCTGAAAAACTACTTGGGCACGGCTTCCGTCCACATCTGTTCGACGATCAGCCATTTGCCCGCAGCCGTCCGGCGATAGATCGTCAAGTAGTCGCCACTCACGTGTATTTGCTTGCCGTTCGCGATCGCGACTAGGTCCTCGGCATAGGACCCCGCTTCATACGCCAATGAGCTGGAAAAAGCATCAGAGCGCGGAGTCACCACGATCTTCGCGTGAAATGACTCAAAGACCGTCTTATAGAGATTGGCGAGCGCCGCGCCGCTCACGTGCGTTCCGTCCGGATTCGCGAACGTGGCATCATCGGCATAAAGGGCCAGCGATCCCGCCAGATCCCGCGACTCCAATTTCTGCACCCACTGATTCCTGAGGCCTTCGAAGTCTGGTTTTGTGGCAGATTGGGTCCACGACAAGGCGGAAGCTAACAGCATCACCGGCACGAGCGCGAGGGAGCGATGGGTCGCATTCTTCATCCACTCATTCTGCCATTGAACGCCTTCGGATGGAAAAGTTTCCAGGTTGAGGAAAAACAGCTGGAGCCGGGACAAGGCTGAGCCCGCCGCTGCCGCGCATCGAAGCATTAAAACCCACTCCCTCCGCGTCCTCAAGAACTTTTTTCGCCCAAACGCGTAACTCTCTGCATCCGCGCGCAGCAGTTCCTGCGGATAAGAGAGTAGAAGCGAAGCCCATGGCCCACGACTGGCAGCCGGATTTTGAACAACTCGTGGACGAACACCAGTCGATGGTCTTCTCGCTGGCGTGGCGTATGACCGGCGACCGAGGGCTGGCCGAAGAGATTGCGCAGGATGTTTTTTTAGAACTCGACAGGCACCTGGGCAAGATACAGTCCGCGGCACATGCTTGCTTCTGGCTGCGCCGCGTGGCGATGAGCCGCTCGGCGGATGCGCTCCGGCGACGCGTGGTGCGCGGCCTGGATCTGTGGGTGGAGATGGAAGAGCATCACGGAATAAGCGTTGTGGAGCGTGCGTCACCTTTGAGTGCGCGGTTGGAACAACTGTTGGCTACCCTACCTGAAGCGCAGCGCGCTGTGCTGATTCTCCGCTACCAGGAAGATTTGACGCCGGAAGAAATTGCCGCCACTCTTCAGGCGCCCGTGGCCACGGTGAAAAGCAATTTGCAGCGGGGCTTGAAGTTGCTGAGGGCCAAAGCCGCGAACCATTTGAAGGAGTACGTTCGCGGAAAGGAGTGCGCGCGTGGAGTTTGAACCAATGGAAGAGTTTGAGCAGGAGCTGCGACAGGCGTTTGAGCGGCGGCCCGCGCCGCCCAGCCTGAAACGCAGGCTGATGGAGCGGAGGCACGCGCGGCAGCCGGGCAGCTATTTCCCTAATTGGCAACGGCTGGCCGCTGCCATTCTTCTCACAGTCGTGCTGGGCGCCGGTCTCGTCTGGCGAAACCAAGAAGAGCAACGCAGAGGAGAGGCAGCTCGCCAAGAAGTATTGACTGCGCTGCGCATTACTAATCACGCACTGAACCAAATGAATACGCAACTCGCGGCCCACGGGCGCGCGCAAAGGTAAGGAGATACGACAATGAAAACCAAAATCATGACATTGGTGCTGGGTGCGGTTGCGCTGGCCGCAACGGCTCTCGCGCAGACTACGCCGCTGCCCTTGCCTCCCGCAGTTGAAAAAGAACTGGCCGAGCGCGCGTCTGACGTCACAGAGGTCACGCTGGGCAAAAATATGCTGGCCTTTGCGGCCAAATTCATGAACGGCAAGGACAAGGACGACGCGGCGACGCGGCAACTGATCGAGGGACTCGACGGCATCTACGTTCGCAGTTATGAATTCGACAAAGAAGGGCAATACTCAATGGACGAAGTCGAGCAACTGCGCAAGTATTTCGAGACCAGCGAGTGGTCGCCGATGGTGCGTGAGCGCGAACGCAAGAGCGGCGAGACCACCGACGTGATGGTGAAGCTGGTCAACGGCGAGGCCCACGGCCTGTTCGTTCTCACAGCCGAGCCCAAAGAGCTGACCATCGTGCTGATCCTGGGTCCGGTTCGCATGGAAGACCTGGGCAAGCTGAAAGGCCTTGGCGGACTAGGCGTACTGGGCGATGTGGAGAAGGACGCGAAGGTCAAAGAGAAGATGGAAAAGGATATGGATAAAAAAGGAGCCAAGCCATGAGGTATTTCTGGGTTGTTCCTGTTGTGTTTGTGGCCCTTCTGATTCCAGTCGCGGTGCTGGCCGGCAGCGGCTTTGACGGCGTGGTGAGCTCAATCGAGAGCCGCTATCATGTGCGGGCTACGCGCATTCCTTTCATGGGCCTCGTCAGCATGGTTGCGCGGAGAGCCACGCATGAGGGCGTTGGCGATGTGCATGTGGCCGAGATTGAAAACTTCTCGGCGCCAGTGGATGGCGACGAACTGAACCGCATGGTCGAGGAGAAGCTCGGCACAGGCTGGGAGCGGATGATCCGCGAGACCAGCCGTAAGGGCAAAGAACAGACGCTGATCTTCGTCCATCCCGAAGGCGAGCGGATGGGAATGTTTGTGGTGGACCTGGACGGAAACGAGATGGATGTGGTGCAAGTCTCAGTCGACCCCAACCACTTGAACGATCAGATCGGAAGCTACGAGCATCGTCACTCCAACAACGATGGGAACGACGCGAATTAGGAATCTTCGTCTGTTGAATCAGGCGGAAAACAAAACCGCCCTATGCGGCGTGTGTGTGGCTGGCTACACTGGTTGACAGTATGGCCAGCCATTTTTCATTGCCACAGTCGAATTATCGAGGGCGTCTTGCGCCGTCACCGACGGGCTATCTGCATGTGGGTCACGCACGCACTTTCTTTGCGGCCTTCGAGCGTGCGCGTAACGCTGGCGGCGTGCTGGTGATGCGCATGGAAGACCTGGACTCCGAACGCAGCCGCGCCGAATTTGCCGAGGCCGCCATTGAAGACCTGCACTGGATCGGAATCCGCTGGCAGGAAGGCCCAGAGTTGGGAGGGCCTTATGCGCCCTATGTTCAGAGTGGACGCCGGACTTTTTATCTCGAAGCGTGGCGCAAGCTGTTGCGCGGCGGATTTCTCTTTCCCTGCCGTTGCTCGCGCAAAGACCTGGCCGCTGCGCTGAATGCGCCGCACGAGAGCAATGCGCCAGCCAACACAGATCAAGATCCGCTGGACGATGAACCTCTTTATCCGGGAACGTGCAGGCCGCTTCAGAGCAAAGGACCACGGCCCCTCGATTCCGCCGCGAATGAAATTGAAGAGCCGGGCAATTTCAACTGGCGATTTCGTGTTCCCGATGGCGAAACCGTTGAGTTTATGGATTTGAACCTCGGACCGCAGCGATTTGTGGCCGGCGTCGATTTTGGCGACTTTGTGGTGTGGCGGCGCGACGGCGGCCCCAGTTATCAACTTGCTTGCGTGACCGACGACGGCGCCATGAAGATCACTGAAGTGGTGCGCGGCGAAGATTTGCTCAAGTCCACGGCGCGGCAGATTCTTCTCTACCGCGCGCTGCAACTCAACATTCCCGATTGGTTCCACTGCCGGCTGGTGGTTGACGCGAATGGCCGTCGCCTGGCCAAGCGCCACGACGCGCTCAGCCTGCGCGTTCTGCGCCAGCGCGGAGTTACGCCGGAGCAGATTCTTGCGGCTGAGTTGCCGGCAGAGAGATAACTCCCCGCTCGCTCTTGGCTTACTTGTGGCGAATAAACGTGCCCTTCTGCAACTCACTCCAGGCCTGGCGCAGTTCGGCTTCCGTATTCATCACGATTGGCCCTTGCCACGCCACCGGCTCTTCGAGCGGCTGACCGGAAACCAGCAGGAAGCGAATGCCTTCCGGTCCGGCCTGCACCACAATCTCGTCGCCGCGGTCGAAAAGCACCAGCGAATGATTCTTTGCGTCGTACGTTGGTGGCGCATTAGGATCAACAGCCGACTCGGTCAACACAGCCTGCGGCTCTGATGCATCACTGAACGTGCCCGCACCGGCAAATACGTATGCGAACGCGTTGCGCGTAGTCTCCACTTTGATGCGTTTGCGCTTATTCGGCGGAACAGAAATGTCCACATAGCGCGGCTCCGCCGCCACGCCATCTACCGGCCCTCGTTTGCCCCAGAACTCGCCGCAAATTACGCGCGCTTTGCTCCCGTCGTCCTCGGTCACTTCGGGGATGGCGGCAGCCGGAATGTCCTGATAGCGTGGGTCGGTCATCTTCAGCGACGCAGGCAGGTTGGCCCAGAGCTGAAAGCCGTGCATGCGTCCCCGCTCGTCACCCGCGGGCATTTCCTGATGTAATATCCCGCTACCGGCCGTCATCCATTGCACATCGCCGGCGGTCATGCGGCCCTTATTGCCCAGGCTGTCGCCATGGGCCACCTCGCCAGCCAGCACGTAAGTGATAGTTTCAATTCCCCGGTGGGGATGCCAGGGAAAACCGGCCACGTAATCGGCCGGATTGTCGCTGCGAAAATCGTCCAGCAACAGGAAAGGATCGAACTCCGCAGTTTTTCCAAAGCCAAAGGCGCGCTGCAGCCGAACGCCCGCTCCTTCGATGGTGGGTTTGGTTTCAAAGATCTGCTTCACAGGGCGAAGCGACATGGACGACCTCCTTGTGGCTTACAGAAGATTGGATGCACGAAGGAGATATTCGTTGCAACAGGTAATTTTCGACACGCCCGGCCGACGGGAAGGTTCCGGTCTATTCGGTTGCCCAATTGTCCGTGGAATCGCCTGATTTCAAAAGGGTTGCTGCTGGCCGCCCGCGCCGCATAATTCCACGGCATGAATCATCGCCTTGGCTACGCGGTTAGCCATCTCTTCATTGTCGAAAGCAAATCTGTCTTCTTTGCCTTTGGTCTGCTTCACAATGAGGAAGAAGGTATCCGGAGTCACGCCCGTGCTCCCGCCGAGGTTGCTCGTTCCTGCGCCGAATTCCTGAATCCATTTCTCGGCCTTCATTACAGTGATGGTTCGCACGTCGCGCAAGAAGAAGTTATAGTTCGATTGCTGCTGCACTTTGCCATCGACCGCAACCCAGGCATGGTAGCTGATTTGGCACTTGCCCGGATCGGCAACCACGTTAGACTTTTCGGCGCTTATCCGGCTGCCGCCATTGAAGTTTCCGCCCGCGTCATAGAAGTTTACGGTGTAATTAACCTTGCCAATCTCGTTCAGCTTGTCCTGTATGAACTTCATGGTGACTTCGAGCGACGGGCCTGCGGCTGCGGGCTTGTCGGGGAGCGGTTTGGGCGGAGGCGCCACGCTCTGTTGCGCCTGTATTGTCGCGCCAGCCATGACGAACATCAGGAATACAGAAGCAATTCGCATAAAATTCTCCTTAATATTCAGGTTCAGAACGGCTCCGGCTTGCTACCGCCTCCGCATAGCTCCACGGCATGTACAAGGGCTTTGGCTACGCGGTCGGCCATCTCTTGTTCGTAAAAACGAATGGAATGATCTTTACCGTTGGGCAGCTTGATGTCCAGAACAGCGATTTCTGGCACATCCTTGACGCTGACTGTGGTGTCACCGTTTCGTACCAGGAACATCTGCCAATCCTGCTCGTCCGTCAACACAGCGACACTTTGCAC
>JBAPYY010000832.1:0-4407 GCA_049284975.1 Occallatibacter sp. | reverse complement strand
CCGTGCGCCACTTGCAAAGCGCCACACCGCTCGTCCGCCAGGGCGCCGCAGTCTTTCAGGCCAAGCAATGCCGCAATTGCCACTCCATCGGCGGAGCAGGAGGTGAGCGCGGACCCGCGCTTGACGACGTGGCAACGACCATGACCATCGACCAGTTGCGTTTCAAAGTCGTCACAGGCGGCGGCAATATGCCCGCGTATGGCAAGAATCTTTCGCCGGCCGAGATCGAAGCAGTGGTGAGTTTCCTTGAAACCCTGCATCCGGCTAATGAGCCGCCGGCCTACGATGCATCGCGACGGGCAGTCGAAACGTCGCAGGCCGTCGATGGCGCACCCAAACCGGCCAATCGAAACGCAGCACCATGATCGACACCACTACAGTCACGGATCTCTTCACGCAGTGGGACATTCCTCCAATTGTGACTTCTGCCTTGGCGCTCAGCGCACTGATCTATGCGCGGGGCTGGATGCGAATTCGCCGCACGCGTCCTGCGCAGTTTCCCGCCTGGCGGCTTGTGTCATTTCTCGGCGGCATCGTCGCACTGTTCGTGGCCGTCGCCTCGCCGCTCGATACCTTCAGTGAATCGCTGCTGTTCATGCATATGGCTCAGCATTTCGTGCTCATGTCCATAGCCCCGCCACTCATCGTCCTCGGAGCGCCCGTTATACCTATGCTGCGCGGCTTGTCCGGGTGGACCATTCGCTTGCTAAGGCCCCTCTTCATCTCGCATGTGTTTCTCGCCACGGGTCGGTTTCTCACCCGCCCGCGCGTTGCTTGGCTGGCCATGAACGCAGCCTACGTCGGCTGGCACATCCCCCGCGCTTATGAGTTTGCGTTGGCCTCAGAAAACTGGCACAACTTCGAGCACGCCTGTTTTTTCTTTTCCAACCTGATGTTCTGGTGGCCGATCATCCGGCCTTGGCCGAGCCATTCGGCGCAGTCGCGCTGGATGCTGATCCCTTATCTTCTGCTCGCCGACGTGGTCAACACTGGCGTTTCGGCCTTTCTCTGCTTTTCGGGCCGGCTACTCTATCCGACCTATGGCGAAATTGCGCGCCCCTTCGGTCTGAGCGCGCTCAACGACCAGGTTGCCGCGGGAGCCTTCATGTGGGTGTGTGGATCGATGATCTATCTGATTCCGGCGGTTCTTATCGCATTTCAAATAATCGGGGCTCCTGCAATATCTGCAAGGGGCATGCTGTTCCACACACCTTTCCTGCCACAAAGCTCCAAAGAAATCCATGGCGAGATTGCGTAAATGACGACTGAACTCAATTCCCGACCGTTGAACGAGCTGGAGCAGGTGCAAAACCCACTCTCAGCCAGCCTGAGAGTGCTCATGAAATTCTGTGTCCTCACAAAACCAGAAGTAAATCTGCTTGTCGCATTCACTGTCTTGGCCGGTTTCTGCTTGGCCTTTACAGCGTACCCCCATCCCTTCCCACTTCTTCTCTTGATCAACACATTAGTTGGGACCTTCTCGGTCGCCGGGGGAAGCTGCGCTCTCAATCATTTTGCCGAGAGGCGCTTTGACGCCTGTATGCGACGCACGGCCCGGAGACCGCTTGCTTCAGGAGACATCAATCCGAATGACGCATTCTGGTTTGGGCTCCTGCTATCGTATTTCGGGCTCGCCTATTTAGCCTTGGCGGTGAACTTGCTGGCCAGTATCCTCGCCGGACTCGCTTCCGCAATTTACCTCTTTGCTTACACTCCTCTCAAGAGGAAAACCCCCATTTGCACATTCGTGGGAGCACTTTCCGGAGCCATACCGCCCTTGATTGGATGGGCTGCCGCTTCCGGAAGCCTGAACCTCGAAGCTTGGGGTCTCTATGCCATTGTCTTCCTGTGGCAGTTCCCACACTTCATGGCAATCGCCTGGATTTATCGCGAAGACTACGCAAGAGCTGGATACTACGTCTTGCCGCTAGGAAGGAGAAACCGTCAGGCCATGACGTGGCAAATCTTACTCCCGCTGTTTGCGTTGATTCTTGTAGAGTCAGCCTTCAAAGCCTTTGGCTTCACTGGATGGACATGTGTCACGGGAATGCTGATTCTGACCTTCGCCTTCTTGTGGTATGGTGCACGGCTTGTCCTGAGAAAAAACAACACAGTTGCCCGCCAATTACTGTTCTCTTCTTTGCTTTATCTTCCTTCCGTTCTCTTCTTGCTGATGTTCAATAGGGCCTAAGTCAGCATTTTCTTTGAGCCTACGTTCAAGCCTGTCGTGCGCGATGACTTAACGACAGGCAAGGAAGTATCAAGCCGCACAACGATCAAAAGGAGGTCGAAGGTGTTGCAATCCCAATCCTCGCGAATTCCGCTCACGTTCAGGCAGAGGATCTTCTTAACTGGGCTCTTCCTCCTGGCACTCATGCTGTCGTGTTTTTTCGTTTCTACCATCGATCCGTTAGCATCGAATTTGCGTCTCTTCCCGATAAATAGACTTCAGCCGGGGAAGAAGTTCAACGGTGGACAGGACTATTCAGAACGAAGTCCTTCATCCGGAGGCCTGGACATTTTCGTTCAACCTTAGTTAAGAATGCGCGGGCATTAGAGAATTATCCCAGGGTTTGGCTGCGGAGAGGAGTTAGATGTCAGGCCCCAACCCGATTACGGTTTCTTTGCAGCCATGCCGCGCTCTTTCATTTGTATTTGATGCGCAACGGAGTCTTCCTCACCGGCCACGGCCGTTCGTTGTTCGACGACTTCCGCCGTATACCCAGTCTTGTTGCTGGATTCGTCGTCAAGCCGGCTGTTTTCCTTGGCGCATTGACCTCGCGTCCCGACCACACCGTAAAGTCGGAGGCCGCGCTCTTGTGGGGCAAACGAGGTTCTGCCGCATGAATATCTCCATGGAGCAGACCCGGGATCACAATGTAACTGAATGCATTCCAGGCTTCGCGTGGTAACTCCGAGGTGCTTTCCTGGTTCTTGAGCTTCTCTAGCCAGAGCTGAACCCTGCGCTCAAGCTCAAACTACCGCCAGTAATAAAAACCTTCGTCGACGTAGTACGGACGGTAGAAGACGGGAGGGTAAGCATAGTAGTACGGAGGACCGGTGTAGAATCCTCCGGGCGCATATTCGCGACGGTAGAGCGCCGGCCCGCCGGGATAAAGTCCCTGCGCCAACTGGGCTGCCTCCTGTGCGCTGACCGGAGTAACTGTGAGGGGCGCCGCCAGGTGGAAGTCCACCAGGGCCTCCGCGGGAATCCAGGCTCCCGGTCCGGGAGTCGCCGCGGTAATGACTGTTCCTGCGCCCGCGCCTGCTGCCGCGCCGATTGCTGCGCCCGCACCCCGGTCCGCGATGCCGCCAATGATCGCCCCCAGCAACGCGCCGCCAAAGATGTTACGTGCTGTTTCGCCGGCCTTGTTCGGGCCCTTGACGTCGAACAGATCGGTGTCCAGGGGATAGCCTTGTCCGCCCAGATCCAGCGACGTGAGCTGGAGTGCAAGCTCTGTGCTGCCTCCCAGCGCGTCAGACTTCGCGGTTTCGGTTACCACGCCGTGAACGGTTGCCCCGCGTGGAATCGCCAGCACTCCCCCGACCCATACGTCGCGAATCACAGCGAACTGGACGGGGGCGCCCGCTTGTGCCCATTTGCTATCCACGGATTCGCTGGTTCGCACTTGCAGCAGGGTTCCTTGAGGGATGGTGACAGGACCTATCGGAGCCCCGTTTGCCTGCGCGGGAGGTCGCGGAGCTGCGTCCGCCGGGGCGCCGCCAGCTATTAGTTGCGTGTCCGGCACGGAGGCATTCGCTCCACTTGGAAGCTCCTGGGGATCGATGAACCGCAGATTGTTGTGAACCTCGGTGACCCCGGAAACATGGGAAGCGATCAACTCGGCCAGTTCGCTCGAAGCCTCTCCGGAGACCGTTCCGGAGAGTGTCACTTCGCCTCGAGAAGTTTCTGCCGTGATCATGTCCTTGTTCAACGCCTTTGAGGAGTCCAGGGCATGGACCACATCCATCTCGACCTGGGCGTCCGTGCGCTGGCTGGCTCCACTAGGTGGCGAGCTAACCTGTGCTGCAGCAACCAACCCGCTCAGAGCAGCTGCCGCCACCCACACCAGGGATTTTTCAAGCATCCTATTACGAAATAAGCGATTCATGTTCTCTCTCCTTTGCCGAAAATTGCACTCCCGCAAGATGCGAAACCCCAACCGTGCTGCTGCGGCTGCGACGTGGCGAACCAGTTCTCAGGAGGCGGGTTTGTAGAACCCCTCAAAAAACAACCACAAGGAGGTAATGTGCCGATTGACCTGGCGGCAGATTGGCTCTGACGGAAAGCAGGTCTCCGGCCGAGAGATTGGGCGCTTCCGAGATCGGCAGGGTCTTGCCAGCACGCATCACTTTGACTTCGAGCTTGGGCCCAGCCAGATCAAATGGCGCCGGGTCGGCGAACGC
>JBAPYY010000831.1:0-40938 GCA_049284975.1 Occallatibacter sp. | reverse complement strand
GACCAAAACTCTGCGTGGCTAATCCATATTTGTGTTCGCGGACAAAATTTTCATAAAACTCAAGAGGGAAACCTAACACTGTGGTGAGCAATAAATACTGCCCCCAATAGAGAGCGGTCTGCAGCCACTTGAAGCGCGTCACACGGTCGGCCAAATCGCGCATCTTAGCCGACCAGCGCAGATTCAGCAGCAAGAGACAAATCGCCGAGGCATATAGAAAGTCCCACAGGATGAGCCAATAGCCGCCCTCAAAATACGCGTTGGATCGGGCAGTGGCTTCGGGCGGAATCATCGCCATATAGGCTTCCGTGGCAGCTTCGGCGTTGAAGTGCGCCGAGGGCTGAGCCGCTGGTGGGACCTGGGTGATGTCCACTGAGGGTTGAATGGCTGGTTGAGCCTGGGCTGAGCCAAGGCCGAAAACAGCAAACAGTAAGAGGAGCGCGAAGCTCCGCAAATGCCAGTTCATACGAAGACCTCATTCGCAAGTTTTTTGAGCCTTGAGCTCGGATAGCTCAGGGCCACTCCATACAAGATAAGCCCTGAAATGCAGTTACGCCCCCGGGATGCGAGCAGTTCCCGCGCTCTTCGGTATATTCTGGAATGTTGCCGCGAAACAATCTGCGGCCGGAAACCCCAGGACCCTTAAGCCCATGAACGCACAGACCATCGCCGTACACCTGCCCGACGGATCCATTCGCGAAGTGCCCGCCGGCACCACGCCCCTTGAAATCGCCAACTCCATCTCGCCGCGTCTTGCTGCCGCCTCCGTTGTGGCCAGGCTGACACCGCTCAGTGGCGTCAGGAAGCTGGCTGCCGCTGACGAACACGCCTCTGAGGCTGCCATGTATGGCGCCGAAGACGCTGCCGCCCCGCGCCTGGTGGACCTGACAACGCCGCTGACCGCAGACACGAAGCTGGAACTGGTCAAAGAAACAGATCCTGAAGCGCTCAAGGTGGTGCGCCACTCCGCCGCGCACGTGCTGGCCACTGCTGTGCTTGAACTCTTTCCCGAGACCAAGCTGGGGCACGGTCCGGCCACCGACTCCGGCTTCTTTTATGATTTCCATCGCCCAAAGCCTTTCACGCCCGAGGATCTCGTACTGATCGAGGCCAAAATGGCCGAAGTAGTCGCGCGCGACGACAAGTTTGTCCGCGAATACGAGACGCGCGAGCAGGCGCTGGCGGAGTTTGACCGAGACGGCGACTTCATGAAGACCCATTTCGTCTCCAAGTTCACCGAGCCTGGCTCTCAGGTCAGTTTTTATCGCAATGGCAAATTTGTGGACTTTTGCCGCGGGCCTCACGTGCCCTCGACCGGCCGCGTAAAGGCAGTCAAAATTACCAGTCTGGCCGGCGCGTACTGGCTGGGCGACGAAAAGAATCCGCAGCTTCAGCGCGTTTACGGAACCGCCTTCTTCTCGCAAAAAGAGATGGATGCCCACTTTGCCCGCTTGGAAGAAGCGGCCAAGCGCGACCATCGCCTGCTGGGCAAGCAACTGGACCTCTTCAGCATTCAGGAGATAGCCGGAGCGGGACTTATCTTCTGGCATCCCAAAGGCGGCATCATCCGCAAGATCATGGAAGACTGGATGCGCGAGGAGTGCCTGCGCCGCGGCTACTCGCTGGTCTTCACTCCGCACGTCATGCGCCGCGAACTGTGGAAGATCAGCGGCCATGAGGGCTTTTACTCCGGCAACATGTACACTCCCATGGAACTGGATGACGCCGAGTATCGCCTGAAGCCGATGAACTGCCCCGGCCACATTCTTATCTATAAAAACTCGCCGAGGAGTTATCGCGATTTACCCGTGCGCCTGGCCGAGTTAGGCAACGTCTATCGCTACGAGCGCTCGGGAACCATGCATGGACTGCTGCGCGTCCGTGGGTTTACGCAGGACGATGCGCACATCTTCTGCACGCCCGGCCAGATTGTGGATGAGGTTGTCGCCTGCGTTGACTTTGCCGAGGCGGTGCTGAAGACTTTCGGCTTCAAGGAGTTCCAGGTCGAGTTATCCACCTGGGACCCGAATGACCGCGCCCACTACGCCGGCTCCGACGATAACTGGAACCTGGCAGTAAGCGGTCTCAAAAGCGCATTGGAGCGGAAAGGCATCGCCTACAAAACCATCCCCGGCGAAGCCGCATTCTACGGCCCCAAAATCGACATCAAACTCGTTGATGTGTTGGGCAGGTTGTGGCAGCTCTCCACGGTGCAGTTCGACTTCAATCTGCCAGCGCGCTTCGAGCTGGAGTATGTGGGCGAGGACGGCGAGCGCCATCAGCCGGTAATGGTTCACCGCGCACTGTTCGGCTCCGTCGAGCGCTTCTTTGGCGTGCTCATCGAGCACTACGCCGGAGCCTTCCCGCTGTGGCTGGCGCCGGTGCAAGTGGGACTCGTGCCCATCAGCGAACGGCATCACGAATACGCGAAAAAGGTCGAAGCTGAACTAAAGGCCGCGGGCCTGCGCGTCGAAGTGGACCAGCGCAACGAGAAAATGAACGGCAAGATTCGCGACTTTGCCAACCAGAAGACGCCCTACATTCTCGTCTTCGGCGACAAGGAGCAGGAAGCCGGCGCGGTCAGCGTGCGCACTCGCGGCAAAGGCGACCAGGGTTCCATGCCTTTGGCCGATTTCATCGCCAAAGCCAAAGCGCTGGTGGAGGGGCAGTCGACAGAGTTGTAAGGTTTAAGCCAGGGCATTGAGCCGCTAGCGGAATTCGGATGACCGGAGGCTACCATGCTTCGCAACGTAACTCCCGACGACGCCTTTTCGCTTTCGGAGATCTACAACCATTACATCCTCGCGTCGCCGGCCACGTTTGAAGAGATTCCCATCGCCGCGGAAGAGATGCTGCGGAGAATCCTGGACACGACAAAGGCTTATCCCTGGTTTGTTGCGAAGAGGACGGCAAACTGCTGGGGTACGCCTATGCCCGCAGATGGAATGAGCGTGCGGCCTATCGCTACTCCACGGAAGCTGGAATGTACCTTCATCCGGACGCGGTCGGGAAGGGAAAAGGCTCCGCCTTGCTCGACGCTCTCCTCTCCGAGGTGCGCTCTCGGAAGTTTCACTGCGTCATAGGCGGCATTTCGCTCCCCAACGAGGCCAGTGTCGCGCTGCTGCTGAAGTTCGGTTTTCGCCAGGTTGCCCACTTCAAGGAAACCGGTTTCAAATTCGGCCGCTGGATTGATGTTGGCTACTGGCAGCTCATGCTTTGAATTGGCTGTCTCGCAATTATGCGCGGGGCGTGTCTGCCCCACTGCAGTTGGTCACGCGTTGATTGCCATGCCCTCGACAGCGCCATACGCGTCGAGAAGCGACTCGGCCAGCGTGGGATGCGCGTGGATGGTGAACATCATTTCCTCGACAGTCCCTTCCAACTCCATTACGGCTACGGCCTCGGCAACTAACTCCGTAGCTTGCGGTCCGAGTATGTGGACGCCGAGAATCTCGCCGTATTTTGCGTCGGAGACAACCTTCACAAAGCCGTCGTGACTGCCCAGGATGGTGGCCTTCGAGTTGCCCGCGAAGGGGAATTTGCCCACCTTGACTTCATAGCCTTTTTCTTTGGCCTGCGTTTCTGTTAGACCAACTGACCCAATCTGCGGCTCGGTATAAGTGCATCCGGGAATGCGGTCGCGGCGCACGGGCCGGAAGGTGCGGCCGGCGATCTTCGCCACGGCGATCATGCCGCTCATTGCGCCCACGTGCGCCAGTTGCGGCAATCCGGCGACAATGTCGCCGATGGCGAAGACGCCCGGCTCGGCCGTCTCCTGCGCGTCGTTGACCTTCACCAGTCCGCGATCGAGCTCGACTTTTGTCTTCTCTATGCCGATGTTGGCGGTTCGCCCGGCTCGGCCCACGGCGATTAGCACTTTTTCGGCTTCCTTTGTTTGCGGCTTGCCGTTGGCGTCGGTGAAGGTCACCTTCACGCCGGCCTCGGTCTTCTCCACCTTCTCGACCTTGGCGCCGGTGTTCACGTCGATGCCGCGCTTTTTGAAGAGGCGCGTAATCTCCTTGGAGATTTCCTCGTCTTCGACCGGAACCACGCGCGGCAAAAATTCTAGGATGGTGACTTCAGAACCAAAGGTGCGGAAGAGCGAACCGAACTCCATGCCCACAGCGCCCGCGCCAATGACGATCAGCGACTTGGGAACCGCGTCCATAGCGAGGATTTCGATGTTGGTCAGGATGCGGTCGTCCGCTTTGAGCCCCGGCAGCATCTTGGCTTCGGAGCCAGTGGCCAGAATTACGTTTTTCGACTTTACGGAGCTAACTTCTCCGCTTGCCGACTTGACCTCGACCGTGTGCACACCGCTCAGCGCGGGGCCGGTCAGCCGGCCGTAGCCTTCCATGCGCGCAATCTTGTGCTTCTTCATCAGAAAGTCGAGGCCCTTGGTGTGCTTGGTGATGATCGAGTCCTTGCGCTTGAGCACCGCAGCCCAATCGAGCGTGGGCGTCCCGATGCCCTGAATGCCAAATTCAGCGGCGTGCTGCAGATGGTCCCATATTTCGGCGTTGAAGAGCAGGGCCTTGGTGGGGATGCAGCCCACGTGAAGGCAAGTTCCGCCCAGCTTGTCGGACTGCTCGATCAGCGCGACCTTCAGCCCGTACTCCGCGCCGCGAATCGCCGCTGTGTAACCGGCCGGCCCGCCGCCAATAATCGCCACATCGTAAATCGTCTCTGCCGCCGTTGCGTCAGCCAAGGGGAACTCCATTCCGGGGCGCACTTGATTTCGGCAGCGCCTAATTCCATTGTCCAGTCTAATGGATGCGCTTGAGGCCAACTTCGAAGCTGGCCATACAGGACTTGTACAATGAGATTCAAATGCAAACGAGCCTAACAATGACTCCGTTAATCGCCGGTATTCTCTTGCGTGGAGACGGCCAAGGAGCCGGTTTTTGGCTCATCCTGATCTCATTGGTTGCCGTGGCTCTATTTCTTGTGGTCATCTGTCGGGTAATTGTGGGAGAGTGGATTGAACGTACTCGTTGCCGCAATTGGCCGACAGTGCCTGCCGTTGTTGATATTGCGAGTGTCGCATACTGCGAGCCTGACAGTCTGCTTCCGCCTCTCAAAGCCAGTTCTTACAACCGCTACTACAAGGCCACATTGACCTACAAATACCACTATCCAGAGGAGCAGATGGGCGATTACAGCCGTGATTTTGCCAACAAGGACGATGCCAATTCTTGGGCGAATTCCTATAAAGGCGAAACCGTCAAAGTCCACGTAGACCCGCGCGACCCCAGGCGTTCCGTGCTGCGAGAAGAAGACCTTTAAGCGGCCCAGTACTACAGTTGTGGATCTTGAAAACCATGGAAACACAGCGAAGATCCGGGCCTGAAGGCCCGCAAATACGCCCACATTCAGAGGGCTAAAGCCCTCTGCTCCCTCCAGAATCTTCGATCTACAACAGTAGTACGGAGTACTACGGAACCGACCTGACCGATAGGTCCCGCATTCTGGGGCCACGGATTCTTACAAGTTTGTTTGAACCAGTTCGTTTGCCTCGCGCAGCGCCTCGGGTTCATCGCCGAAGCCTTCAATCCAATGCACATCCGGCTCGCGGCGAAACCAGGTCAACTGCCGCTTGGCATAGTTGCGATGGCCCTGCTGGGCGGCTGCCAATGCTTCCTCGACACTCAAAGACTCTCGCAGCACGCGAAGTGCTTGCCGGTAGCCGAGCGAGTCGAGAGCCTTAACCGGTCCGAAGCGGTCGAGCAAGCCGCGAGTCTCCTCGACCAATCCAGCCGCAAACATCTCCGCGCAACGCTGGTTGAGCCGGGCGTAAAGCTCTTGTCGCGGCGGGTTGAGGCCGATGCGCAGCAACCGAAAGCCGGTGAGCGGGTCGCGCGCCATGACTTCCGAGAGCGGTTTCCGCGCTGCCAGACAGACCTCGATGGCGCGAATCAATTTTGCTGCGTCATTCGCATGGATGCGCTTCGCTGAAGCAGGATCGAGCCGCACAAGCAGCCGATGCAGCCAGGCTTCTCCGTGTTTTTCGCGGCTGCGTTGGAGGCGCGCGCGCAGTTCGTGCTGCCGCTCTGGTCCGGCAAATAGCCCCTCCGTCAGCGCGCGCAGATAAAGTCCGGTTCCGCCGGTCACGATGGGCAGACGGCCGCGGCCGGCAATCTCGCGCAAAGCCGCACGTGCCCGCCGGCTGTATTCTCCAGCGGTAAAAGGCTGGTCCGGATCGGCCACATCGATCAGGTGATGCGGCAACCGCGCACGTTCCTCCTTGGTTGGTTTGGCCGTGCCCAGGTCCATTCCGCGATAAACGGCCACTGAGTCGCAACTGACAATTTCTCCGCCGAATCGCTCGCCCAATTCGAGCGAAAGCGCTGTCTTGCCGCTGCCCGTCGGCCCAAGAAGCAAAACTGCCAGGGGAGTTCTTGCGGCGCAGCCGCCGTCCGCCGTACGCGCAGGACTCACGGCCGCCACCACCCCGGCGGAAAAATCCATTTGGGATTGGTGCGTAGCAGCGCCACAATCAAAACGGCCAGAGCCACCAGCACCAGCCCAAAGACCTGGTTGCGCCGGTAGCGCCGCAACTCGACGGCCCGCGCGGCTTTCTCGGCAACTTCCTGATCGTACGGTTTGATGCGGCGCTCGACCACGGGGCGGCTCTCCTGCTGATTCGTGCGTCCGAGTACGTTGGCGCACCACGCATCAGTATAGGGGAGCCGCTGGCCTGCCGCCTTCGTCTTCACCCGTTTGACTTCCCGTTCCCGGTTTGCTCAGATAACCTTTCAGGCACCTGGACGACAAGAAAGAGCAGGGACGCAACCATGAAAGTGTTGATTTTTGGCTCGGGAGGGCGCGAACACGCGCTGGCATGGGCCGTGAAGCGCAGCCAGCGGGTGACGGAGGTTGTCTGCGCGCCGGGCAACGGCGGCATCGCGCAAATTGCGCGCTGTGTTCCGGTGGATTTGAAAGACGTGGCTGCGATGGTTCGTCTGGCCGAGACCGAGCAGCCGGGGTTGACCATCGTGGGGCCGGAATTGCCGCTCTCGCTGGGCATTGTGGACGCACTTCAGGAACGCGGCCTGCGCGTCTTCGGGCCTACGCGCGCCGCGGCTATGCTGGAGAGCAGCAAGGGCTTCGCCAAGCGATTTCTGCAGCGGCACAACATTCCCACAGCTAGCTATGCGGTTTGCGCGACCTTGGCCGAACTTGAAAAAGCCGTTGAATTTTTTCATCCGCCCATCGTGGTCAAGGCCGACGGACTCCATGCCGGCAAGGGCGTCATCATCTGCCCCTCGCGCCACACTGCCGTCGAAGCTGCCCAGGATTTGCTGAGCGGCAAGCTGCTGGGCGAAACCGAGCAGCACATCATCATTGAGGAGTTCCTCGAAGGCGACGAGATCAGTTTCCTCTGCCTCAGCGACGGCAAGAACGTTGTTCCGCTCGCTCCGGCGCAGGATCACAAGCGCATCGGTGAGGGCGACACCGGCCCCAATACGGGCGGTATGGGCGTCTACTCAACTGATGCCATGCTCGATGCGGGCATGACTGAATGGATTCTGCACCACATTGCCGTGCCCACCATCTACGGAATGGCCAGCGAAGACGCTCCGTTCGTCGGCGTGCTCTATTGTGGGCTGATGATGACCGCACGCGGTCCCCAGGTGCTGGAGTTCAACGCCCGCTTCGGCGATCCGGAGACGCAAGCGATTCTGATGCGTCTGGAAAGTGACCTGGTGGATGCTCTGGATGCCTGCGTCGATGGCCGGCTGGACCAAACTGAATTGCGCTGGAGCCCCGGTGCCTCGGCCTGCGTTGTGGCCAGCTCATCGGGATATCCCGGCAGCTACAAGACCGGCCTTCCCATCACCGGCCTCGAAGACGCTGCACGGGTTCCGGGGGTGCAGGTTTTTCACTCGGGCTCATCTCAACTGGACGGCCAGTTGCTCACTGCGGGAGGCCGCGTGCTGGGAGTTACCGCCGTCGCGCCCTCGCTGGAAGATGCCCTGGCGCGCGCCTACGAAGCCATGGCACTGATTCGTTTTGACGGAATATACTACCGGCGCGACATCGGTCATCGCGCCCTGAGGAGAAAACCATGACACCTGCCGTCACACTGGAAGAGCTTCTGACCTGGAGCAAGGAGGCGTCCAATTTTTGGAAAGCGCATCTGGACGCCAACCCGGAACTGTTGAAATTGCCGTGCGGCATCGGCGGCGCCGCAAATGTGCAGGAATTCGTCGGGCATGTATGGGGAGTGGAACTACGCTGGGCGCAGCGCATCGCAGGCCTGCCCGTACTGAAAAAGGAAGATGCTCCCGCCGGCCCGTTGGATGTGCTCTTCGGCATGCACCTGAAGGCCGCGGATATCTTTCGCGCGGAACTGGACGACACTGCCCGCAACTGGGACGAGACGATGAAGTTGGATGTGCCCTGGCTGCCGCCGGATGCGCCAGGTTTTTCACGGCGCAAGATTGCGGCCCATGCGCTCTTCCACAGCCAGCGTCATTGGGCGCAGCTGGCTACGCTTGTGCGGGCCGCGGGATTCCCGTCAGGATTCAAGGGAGACTTGCTTTTCAGCTCGGCTCTGAAATAGCCACAGGCTCGGCGGCAACTTCAGGCGTTGGTTTCGGCTTGCCCTGGGCCTGCTGGAAACAGGAGCGGCACAGCACGGGCCTGCCCTGAGTTGGCTTGAAGGGAACTGTTGTTTCCGCGCCGCACTGTGAGCAGTTTGTCCGAGTCTCCGGACGCACCCTCGAGCCTCCGCGGACACGCTTCGCCTTGCACTGCTTGCAGTGCTTGGGTTCGTTCTTGAACTGTTTGTCGTGGAAGAATAACTGCTCGCCCGCGGTAAATATAAACTCGGAGCCGCAGTCGGTACACTTCAAAACTCTGTCGCTGAATTCCATGGCCGGCATCCCCAAGAAGGGAAATCTTTGAAATCGGCCATGACCCCGAACTTCTTGCCGGTCCCGTTTCCCTGTCTTCGTTCTTCGTTCACAACGAGGGCCCGGGCCGCAACAAGCGCAGCGGCAAATTGTCTGAACGTCTGTCCGGCAAGCCGGGGAAGACTGGAGAAAATCTCCACGCAACCTGCACGTGGAGCATTGCGACAGTAACAAGAATCGCGACACGCCGTCCCGGCCTTGCCAAGGGTCCCAGGCTACCTGCCCCCGTCTAAATGCGGGGGTCGCCGGACCGGCGTACGCCACGATTGTACTCCAACTAGTCTTGCTCTTTACGAGCTTTCTTGCGATTCCGCTTGCGCGCTAAAGCCGCCTTTACGCGTTTCTTTTCACCGGGCTTCAGGTAGTAGGAGTGACGCTTGACTTCCTTGATGATGTCCTCCTGCTGTACCTTCCGCTTAAACCGGCGCAGCGCATTTTCGAGCGGTTCGCCTTCTTGTACACGAACCTCTGCCAAAAAATCCCACCTCCAAACCCGCCAAATGGCATCTCTTATGATACTGGAAACGGTAAACAAATGGTGAATTACAGGTGCTCAATCCATGGAGATTCACTCGAATTCACGTAAATCTTGCGTAGAATCGCCCTCCAAACCCTTGCTTCTCCCAATTTAAGACATTTTCTCGACCTTGGCCGTCCCACCATTTGAGAGGGCGTATGCCTTAAACTTGAGCCGGAGGCCCATAAACCATGATCCGCGGCTACCAGGGGCGGATGCCCCAGATCCCGGCCAGTTGCTACATTGATCTTTCCGCGCAGCTCATCGGCGATGTGACTCTCGGCGAGCACTCCTCTGTGTGGATGAACGCCGTTCTGCGCGGCGATGTGCATTTCATCCGCGTCGGCGCCAACTCCAACGTGCAGGATTGCGCGGTCCTCCACGGTCAGCGCAACCTCTATCCGGTGATCGTGGGCGACTGGGTGACCATCGGCCACAACGCTACCGTTCACGGCTGCGTGGTTGAAGACGCCGTGCTTGTCGGCATCGGCAGCGTCATCCTCAACGGCTGCCACATCGGCGAAGGCTCCATCATCGCCGCCGGCGCCGTAGTTCCGGAGGGAACAATCGTTCCGCCGCGCACGCTCTGGGCCGGCGTTCCCGCCAAGCTTCGCCGCGAACTCGGAGACAAGGACCGCGCCCTCATCCTCCAATACGCGCAGAACTACCTCGACTACACGGAAATCTACCTCAACAGCGAACAGCTCTCCGAAAGCCGACCCTGAGATGACCGTGGATTATTTTGTCGTGGACGTGGAAACGGCGAATCAGTACACGCACAGCATCTGCCAAATCGGGATTGCGTCATTTTCCGGCGGGAAGATGGTGGGTGGATGGGAGAGCCTGGTCAACCCCGACGACTACTTCCTTGAATTCAACGTCGAACTGCACGGAATAGGGCCGCGGACAGTCGCGCGTGCGCCCTGCTGGAGCGAGGTGTTCCCCAAGGTAAGCGCTTTGCTCAGTGGAGCGGCGGTTGCCAGCCACACGGCTTTCGACCGTTCCGCACTCTCCGGCGCTTGCTTGCGGGCCGGAGTTCCGGCCGTCGGTTACGGCAAATGGATTGATACCTGCTGGCTGGCTCGATGCGCATGGCCCAACTTGCACAATCACAAGCTGCCCACGCTCGCCCGAAACTTCCACATCGAGTATCGATCTCATGATGCGCTTGAGGACGCCAGAGTTGCCGGAGAGATCCTGGCCCTGGCGCTCAAAGAACGCCAAATCACCATCGGTGACCTGCTGGCCTCCCGACGCAAATTCATCACGGCATTTCCCACGAACAAGGTTGCAGAGGCAATCCCTGCTCCCTAGTCCCTATTCTTGTTTTTCTTACACCGGCAGTGGATTCCGCTCCGTAAACTGCCGCTGGTGCCAGTAGGGATAGACGGGTTGCGTTGCGCTGGCTTGGTCAAGTTTTGCCACCTGCTCGGCAGTCAGGTTCCAGCCCACTGCTCCTAGATTCTGCCGCAACTGCTCCTCAGTCCGCGCACCGATGATTACCGACGAAACCGTTGGCCTTTGCAGCAACCAGTTCAGCGCCACCTGGGGAACGGTTTTGCCCGTTTCGGCAGCCACTGCATCCAGCGCATCCACCACCTTGTATAGGTGCTCGTCGCTTACCTGAGGCCCCATACTGGCGGTCTTCGGCAACCGGCTCACCTCAGGCAATGGCTGGCCGCGGCGAATTTTGCCCGTCAGACGGCCCCAACCCAGCGGACTCCACACCAGGGCGCCAACTTTTTGATCCAGGCCCAGCGGCATCAGTTCCCACTCGTACTCGCGACCAAGCAGCGAATAGTAAACCTGGTGGGCCACAAATCGCGTCCAACCGTAGCGTTCGGCCACAGCCAGCGACTTCATCAGGTGCCAGCCGGAGAAGTTCGAAGCCGCAATGTAACGCACCTTGCCCTCGCGGACGAAGGTGTTGAGCGTATCCTGCACCTCCTCGATTGGCGTGAGCGCGTCGAAGCCGTGCAGGTGGTATATGTCAACATAATCCGTGCCGAGCCGTCGCAGGCTCGCCTCAAGCGCACGCCGCAGATGGTAGCGCGAGGAGCCAACGTCGTTTGGCCCGTCACCAAGACGAAATGTCGTCTTAGTGGAGATAAGCGCGCGGTCGCGATTGCCCTCCAGCGCCTTGCCCAGCACCTCTTCCGAGCGGCCATAAGAGTAAATGTCAGCCGTATCGAAGAGGTTCACGCCGGCCTCCAGACAGATGTCGATCAGCCGCCGCGCTTCCTCCACATCGGTTGAACCCCATGCTTTGAAAAAATCATTGCCACCGCCAAATGTGCCGGTGCCAAAACTGATTACGGGAACTTTGAGGCCGGAGCCTCCCAGCAAACGATATTCCATGACCGCTTGGATGCGGCACGCGGCGCAAGGATGCAGATACCTATATCTGTTAAAGTTAGGGGGTAGTCCCCTCGCTCGAGACCCGCTCAACATGAGGGTTTTGCGAAGACTCTCGGGGGCTCTTTAAAGAGAAATATGCCCCACGACCTGCCTAAAGCGTACGACCCCGCAGCCATTGAAGATCACTGGGCGGAATACTGGGTGCGCGAGAAACTCTTCGCGCAACCCACGCCCGCCACTGGCGAGATCTACCTTGAGATGCTCAAGGACCCAGCGACGAAGCCTTTTACCATTCTGCTGCCGCCGCCGAATGTTACGGGCCGGCTGCACATGGGCCACATGCTTAACCAGACGGAGATGGACATTCTCGTTCGCTGGCGTCGCATGGCGGGGCGCCGAGCCTTGTGGCTGCCCGGCACAGACCACGCGGGAATCGCCACGCAAATGATGGTCGAGCGGCAACTGACTGCCGAGGGAAAATCCCGCCAGCAGCTCGGCCGCGAGGCCTTTGTCGAGCGTGTGTGGGAGTGGAGGCGCCATTATGGCGGCGCCATCCTCGACCAAATGAAGCGCCTGGGCGCATCGGTTGACTGGCAGCGCGAATACTTCACCATGGACGAGAACCTGTCAGTCGCCGTGCGCGAAGCCTTCGTCCGCCTGCATGAACAGGGCTTGATCTATCGCGGCGCATACATCGTCAACTGGTGCCCTCGCTGCCAAACGGCCATCAGCGACCTGGAAGTTGTCCATGAGGAACAGAAGGGCCACTTATGGGAGATTCGCTACCCTGTTATTGCCGATGGTAAAGACACCGGCGAATTTATCTCAGTGGCAACCACGCGCCCCGAGACCATGCTGGGCGACGTTGCCGTTGCCATTCATCCTGAGGACGAGCGCTATCTGCATTTGCACGGCAAGAAACTCCGCCTGCCTCTGGTTGGCCGGGAGATTCCCGTCATCCTCGACGAGTGGGTCAGCCGCGACTTCGGCACGGGCGCGGTGAAGGTAACTCCAGCACACGATCCCAACGATTTTGCCATGGGCGAACGCCATCATCTGCAGTCGATCAACGTGATGGATGATAAGGGCCACATCAACGCGGATGGCGGGCCTTATGCCGGACTCGACCGCTATGTTGCTCGCAAGCGCATGGTCGCCGATCTTGAAGAACAAGGCCTGCTGGCCGGTATCAAGGACCACGTCAACAACGTGGGCCATTGCGACCGTTGCAAGACAGTCGTCGAGCCGCGGCTTTCGACGCAGTGGTTTGTGAAGATTCAGCCGCTGGCCGACAAGGCGAAAGAAGCAGTCCGGCAGAAGCACATCCGCTTCACGCCTGAGATGTACGAGAAGACCTACTTCGAGTGGATGGAAAATATTCACGACTGGTGCATCTCGCGCCAGCTTTGGTGGGGCCATCGCATCCCGGCATGGCACTGCGCGGACTGCCACAAAATCACCGTCGCCCGCGTCGACCCGACTTCTTGTTCCCATTGCGGCTCGGCAAAGATTACGCAGGAGACTGACGTTCTCGACACGTGGTTCTCGTCGGGTCTGCTGCCGGTTTCCGTCTTCGGCTGGCCAAATTTTCCGGGCACCCCAGAGATGGGTGCCCCCGGTCCCTCGCACTTGGGGACCGGGGAAGGCAGTGAGAATCGCGCCGACTTCGACGCCTTTTATCCGACCAGTCTCCTCGTTACCGGCTTCGACATTCTCTTCTTCTGGGTTGCGCGCATGATCATGCTCGGCTGCTGGTTTGCCGAGGATGTTCCGATGCCTGATGGATCGAAGCGTTCGCTCGCAGACTCGGTTCCGTTTCGCGAGGTCTACATTCACGCTCTGGTGCGTGACGCTAACCGCGAAAAGATGTCCAAGACCAAGGGCAACGTCCTCGACCCCATCGAGATCGTAAAGCAATACGGGACTGACGCGGTGCGCTTTACGCTTGCTTCGATGGCCTCGCCCGGAACAGACATCGCCTTCAACATTGCCCGCACCGAAGGCTACCGCGCCTTCGCAAATAAGATTTGGAACGCCGCGCGTTTCCTTTTTATGAACGTGGACCGCGCCACCGAAATCGGCATCGCAGTCGATTCAGCAGCACTGGGAAAAATGCCTGAAGTTGCCGAAGACGCGCCGCTCGAGGCCCGTTGGATTGTGGCCGAGCTGCACGCGACTGCGGCCAAGGTAAATCAGTCACTAGAAAACTATCGCTACGACGACGCAGCCAATGCGATTTATCAATTCTTCTGGGGCAGCTTCTGCGACTGGTATCTGGAAATCGTCAAGCTGCGGCTCGACTTCCCAATGGATGGAAAGGACGGCGAGTCGGCAAGTCAGCAAGCCAGCAAGTCGGCAGGTAGAAAGGCTGCGCTCACCACGCTAGTCTCGGTCTTTGAAGCTTCGCTGCGACTGCTCTCGCCATTCATGCCGTTCCTGACAGAAGAGGTTTGGCATGCGCTCTATGACGGCAATCCGCCGGCCAAGTCGATCGCGCTGACCATCTTTCCGCAAGCGGAAGGACAATACGTCGACCTCAGAGGGGATCAGAATTTCTACACCATCAACAATTGCAGCTGTGGCGCAGCGCTTGAGATGCGAGTACTGCAATCTGTAGTGAGCGCTCTTCGGGCGCATAGAAAGGAGCGCGGGGTGCCGGAGAAAGAAACCGTCCCCGCCGCTGTCTACTGTGCTGAAGAAGATGGTTCATTGACCCTTGGATACGTGACCAACGAATCATACAAGAGGCTGTGCGAGTCCCTGGCGAAAGTGGAATTGTCGGTAATTCCGGGAAGGCCACCGGCCGGAGCAACAACTCGATCCGAGATTGGCTTCACAGTTGCTATAACTTACGAAGCCACCATCGACGTCGCCGCCGAGCGCGAGCGACTAACAAGAGACATTGCGAAGTACGAAAAACAGGTTATAGCCGATGAGAGCAAATTGAGCGACCCGGACTTTCTCGCGAAAGCCCCTGCGCATATCATCGAGGGCAAGAAGAAGCAGCTGGCCGAGGCCCGCAATCTGCTGGAAAAAGCTCGCGCCGCGCTGGAAAATCTGAACGAGGAAAAATAGCTATGTCCTGTGAATGTGCACAATGCCGGCAACACTATCGAACTCTGGGCATCGCCTTCGGAATCCCCGAAGAATCCGCCATTGAAGAGGCCTATCGTGAATCAGTCAAACAATGGCATCCCGACCTCTATGAGAATTACGCCAGCTTACGGGCGGATGCGGAAGAGCATTTCAAGCAGATTCAAATCGCCTTCAGGGAACTAAAGGGACACAACGCGATTGGCGCGGAATCACCGGCGGAAAGCGTCGTCGTTCGGTCGTCAAGCGTTGTTAGTTCTTCATGGGACGCCGCGCCTTCCAAGTCCTTTGACGCTGGGCAGCCCGTCCCGCTTGACCCCGCGCCGCTCAAGACTTACGATTCCGCGCCAGCTATCTCGTTTGACAATGCGCCCGGCGGTCTTGTTGCATCGCAATTTTCCGAGGAAGTGAAGGAGCTTATTTCCCGGCACATTGCGAGGACTGACACGCCGCTCGCGATCGTTGACCTCAACGGCCCGCGATCCGCCACCTTCTCCCATTTCTTTCTCCTCACGAATCGCGGAATCCTGGTGCGCGACTCTCGTAACACGGTGTCCTTGCTCTGGTACAAAGACCTGGGAGAACTGGCCTATTCAGATAGAGGCGGGGCCGGCAAATCCGGTTTCTGGCAGCAAATCTCCGGCGGGCAGTCGAAGCGCTCGCTCCAAATCTACCGGAGCGACGGGAATCATTTCTTCTCCATCCCCGACGCAGTGGATGACAACATCAAGCAAGCACTTTATAACTTTCTTTCGCGCCAGAAATTGCAGGGCTAATCCCTGGCCGTGCGAATGAGGAATTATGGATTGGAAGAACAGCCGGATCGACGCATTGCTGGAGCGGGCCTTGTTGGAAGACAAGGCAGCCGCTGACGCCACCACCAACCTCACCATCGACGCCAACCTGCTGGCCACGGCTTCGATTGTGGCGCGCCAGGATATGGTGGTCGCGGGCCTTGGCGCGGTGCCGCGCTTCCTGGAGATCTTTGCGCGCCTCGACCGGCGTCCGCCTGCGCAAACGCGCTTCGAGGTGGTCAGCCATCCGGAGATGTTTGACGGCGTGAGAGTCCATGAGGACCAGGTGCTGGCCGTTATACGCCACAATGCGCGCACGCTGCTCAGTTGCGAGCGCGTGATTCTGAATCTGATGCAGCACCTGAGCGGCATTGCTACGCTGACGCGCAAATTCGTCGATGCCATTCAGGGCACGCACGCGCACGTGCTTGACACGCGCAAGACCGTGCCGGGCCTTCGAGATCTGGAAAAATATGCCGTGCTATGCGGCGGAGGAACCAACCACCGCCTCGACCTGTCCAGCAGCATTCTCATCAAAAACAACCACATCTCACTGGGAGGCGGGGTTCCCGCAGTGTTGGCGCGCGCTTTGGAAAAGCGAAAAAAAGGCCAGCGCGTTCAGGTCGAAGTGCGCAACGAGAAGGAATTGGAAGAAGCTCTCGAATACGGCGCGGAAGCGATTTTATTGGACAACATGACGCCTGCGGAGGTGAAGCAGTCGGTGGAGCGAATCCGGCGCGTAACCGAGGGGCAAGTCGAGCGCTGGATTCCTACTGAAGCCTCGGGCGGCATCGTGCTAGAAAACATTCGCGCCTACGCCGAGACAGGCGTTGACTTTATCAGCGTAGGCGCGCTGACTCACTCGGCCAAGGCCGCCGACATCTCCATGCGCATTCATGCGGAGACGGCTTAGCTGTGCGCGGAGCATCGCTGGATACTTACGACTTGGCTGCGCTGGAGACCGGGCTTGCCGGAACCGTCTTTGCGGGCAAGCTGCATTTTTCTCCGTCTACGGACTCCACCAACTCCGACGCTCTCAAAGCTGCGCGCTCTGCCGCGCCGCATGGAACGGTTTATTTTGCCGATGAGCAGCGAGCCGGCCGCGGACGCGGCGACCACGCGTGGCACTCGGCTGCTGGCGAAGGACTCTATGTCAGCGCGCTCTTGAGGCCGCCGATTCCTGCGCTTCGCCTGCCGTTGCTTCCGCTGGCTGCTGGATTGGCCGCCGCCGAGGCCATTCGCTCCGTTGCCGGCGTGACTGTTGATTTGCGCTGGCCCAACGATCTGCTCATCGGCTCGCGCAAGGCGGGAGGCATCCTGGTTGAGTCGAAGATTTCGAATGGTGCAGTTGATTTTGCTGTGGTGGGCATCGGCATCAACGTGCATCAGGAAAGTTTTGATTCCGATTTAGCCACGCTAGCCACATCGCTTGATTTGGATGCCGGTCGGAGAGTTTCGCGTCAGCATTTACTCGTCTCCCTGCTAAAATCGCTGGAGCGTGAGGCGCTGGGGTTGGCCGATCCGGCGGCGGGTGTTACGATTCCCGCGCGCGTCGAGCAGGCTTCGTCGTGGATTCGCGGTCGACGGGTTGAGGTGCATGGTCCGCAAGCATGCACGGGAGTAACTGCCGGGCTGGATGAACATGGATTTCTGCTGTTGCGCACCGCAGATGGACTGGTAACGGTGCAAACCGGCGGCATTCGTGCTGTGGAGATTGGCTGAGAATACAATGCTGCTAGCAATCGATGTCGGCAATACGAATACTGTGCTGGGCGTCTACAAGCTCGAAGGCGATAGCCCCGAGTTGGCTGCGAATTGGCGCGTCACCACGCACCGCTCCCAGACCGCCGACGAGTACGGCGTGCTCTTCGTCAATCTCTTCGAGATGAACGGCCTGAAGCCCAGCCAGGTGCATCACATCATTATCTCCTCGGTGGTGCCGCCGGTGGAGGGCACACTGCGCAAGGTTTGCGAGAGCTATTTTCACACTCGGCCGATGTTTGTTGAGCCGGGCATCAAGACCGGAATGCCGGTACTGCAGGAAACCCCCGGGGATCTGGGTGCGGACCGGCTGGTAAACTGTGTTGCCGCCTTTGAGCGCTACGGCGGGCCGTGCGTTGTGGTGGATTTCGGCACGGCAACCACCTTCGACGTGATCTCCGCAAAAGGCGAGTACCTGGGTGGCTCCATCGCGCCGGGTCTGGGCATCAGCGCCGATGCGCTCTTCTCGCACGCAGCGCGACTGGGCCGTATCGACATCAAGCGCCCCGCCAAGGTCATCGGCACCAACACCGTTACGCACCTGCAAAGCGGCCTCTACTACGGTTACATTGGCCTTGTGGACGGCATTCTGGAGCGCATTGTGGCCGAACTGGGCGCGCCGGCTAAGGTTATTGCCACGGGCGGCCTGGCGCGGCAAATCTCCGAGGACTCGCGCTACATCGCCGAAATCGACGACATGCTCACACTCGACGGCCTGGTGATCCTCTTCGAGCGCAACCGTGCAGTGAAGCCCCGCGGCAAAGCGAAGTAGGGCGCAGCCGTGCTGAACTATTTCAATTACTTCACCGAGATAGAGGAGCGCTTCCAGAAGAGGCGCGGAGCGCTCTTGTTGCTCTCGACTCTCGATTGGGCGCTGATCGAGACTTGGCGCGAGGCCGGCATTCCGCTGGAGGCTGCGCTGCGCGGCATCGATGCCGCTTTTGATAAATACGAAGCGCGGCAGAAGCGCGGACGGATGCGGCGCATCAACGGCCTGGCATGGTGCTCGCAGGCGGTGATGGAAGCCGCCGAGGATCTGCGCGAGGCCGCCGCCGGAACTGCTCCCGCTGCAAGCACCGCTGAACGCGAATCGGGCTTCGAGCAGGAGCGTGTAGCCGCGCACCTTGAAGCCGCCGCAACCGCGCTTGACGCGGCTACGGTTGCTCCCGAAGCCTGCGCCGCAACAGCCGCTCGCCTGCGCGAACTAGCCGCAGAAATGCGCTCAGCGACAAATGAAGACACTGTGGCCGCAGATAGCGCTGCGGCTCAAGATTTGGAAGCGCTCGAACGGATTCTCACTGTTCTCGAAGAGAAGCTCTTTGCAGCCTTGACGGCAGCCGCGCCGGAAGAGTTGCTCGTCGGCTTGAAGGAGCACGCCGCGCGTGAGCTGGCGCCCTATCGCAGTCGCATGGGAGCCGTGCAACTGCGCCAGGTCGAACGCCAGTTTGTGCAGAAGCAATTGCTGGTAAATTACAACTTGCCGAGACTCAGTTTGTTTTATATGAGCCAACAATGAAGATGCCGAAGAAACAAACCGCTGCGCAGCGACGGGCCAAGCAGGCCGCGAAGAGGCATTCGGCCACAAGCAATAAGTCAGGCAAGCATCTCGCAAAAGCTAAAGCCCGCGTTGGTCCCGCCGGCGTTGCGCGAGAGTCAAAACCCTCGGCAGTCTCCAAACCGCAACTCGTTGAAATCGAAAAGCCTATTTATGGTGGCGCTTTCCTGGCCCGCCTCGAAGGCAAAGCTGTTTTTGTTCCGCTTACATTGCCCGGCGAACAGGCGCGGGTACGCATCACGCAGAGCAAGCCCGGCTACGCAACCGCTGAGGCGGAAGAGATTGTTCGCGCAGCGCCAGATCGCGTTGCTCCCGCCTGCCCGCACTTTGGCGCCTGCGGCGGCTGCCATTATCAGCACGCAGACAATGCAACCCAACTGGCCTTCAAGCAGGCAATTCTGCGCGAAACGCTGGAGCGTGGCGGCGTAGCGGTGCCCGTGGAGATCGACGTGCTGGCTGGTGAGCCATGGCACTATCGCAACCGCATCCGTCTGGCTTTCAATGCGGCGGGCAATCCGGGCTATCGCGGCCGACGATCTCATGCGGTGGTTCCAGTGCGCGAGTGCCCTATCGCCGCGCCGCTGTTGGTCGAGGCCGCGCAGGCCTTCGCGGAAGTTGCACGCGAGTTTGCCAAAGTGATGCTGCCCACGGAGGTTGCGCTTTTTTGCAATCCCGCAGAAACCGCGCTACTGGCCGCCGTCTTTACCAAAAGCCCATCGAAGACTCGCTTTGACGAATTCGCAAAAGCTCTTCAAGAGAGGATTCCAGCGCTCACGGGCGCGGAGTTGGTCGTCGAAAGCCGCCTGGATTCGAAGGGCGCGAAGCAGGAGGAGCGCACGCTGGCTCATTGGGGCGCGACTGCACTGACTTATCCTGCGGCCGGCTTCGACTATCGCGTGGACCACGGCGCATTTTTCCAAGTCAACCGTTGGCTCGTGGATGCGCTCGTCGAGAAAGTTACCGCAAATCACAGCGGCAAGCTGGCGTGGGACCTCTTTGCCGGCGTCGGTCTCTTCGCTCGGCAGCTCACGGGCAACTTCGCTCGCGTGGTTGCCGTCGAGTCGGCGCCGTCAGCCACGGCTGCACTCGACGAAAATCTTCACGGAACAACCGGAACTGCGGTGAAAGCGGAAACTCTGGCCTTCCTTTTGCGAAACCGCATGGGTGAGAAGCCAGATTTCATTGTCGTAGACCCGCCGCGTACAGGCCTCGGCGCGGAGGCTTGCACGTTGCTGGCTAAGATCGCCGCGCCCGCCATGACTTACGTCTCTTGCGACCCCGCCACGCTGACCCGCGACCTTCGCGCACTCACCGGCTCCGGCTACCAGATTCAATCCATCACTCTCGCCGACCTGTTTCCGCAGACCTTTCATCTGGAAACAGTGGTCCAGTTGCGCCGCGCCTGATAGGCTTGAGAGCCAGAACACCTTTTCCAATTTCACGCACGATGGAATCCGACTCCCCCAACATCGGGCAATCCATCGCCGGTCCCGTGTCAGCGGGCGCCGGCCTGGAATCTGTCCCGCTTTTTCACGCAGCCTGGCTTTTTGCCGCAGGCATTGCGGTTGCCGAAGCAATGTGGCTGCGGCCGAGCCAGGTGCTGGTGGCGCTGGCGCTGGTGGCCGCGCTCTGCTGTGTGGCGGCCCTGCGCGCTCAACGCATCATTTGGCTTCCGATGGCCGTGCTGTGGCTTTTGCTCGGCGCATGGTGCGCAGAGATGGAGCAGCGTCCTGCGCCTGCTCCTGTGGTGGCCGCACTCTCTGACGGCCTGCTTCGCACTGTCGAAGGCACGGTTGTCGATGCCGGGCCGGTGCGCGGCGAAACAGAACAAAACCTGATTGACCACGACGACCACGGCGATGCCGCTGAACCCCAACAGAGGCCCTCGCAAAGAATTGACCTGCGCGTCGCGAGCATGGAAGTGGTCACCGACTCTGACGACACGCAAATACTGGTCGAAGGCGGCGTGCGCCTGACCGTTCACTGGCCGCAGATGGCAGCCAGCCAGCAACCCTTTCAATGCGGCGAACGCATCCTTGCCGTAGTCCGTCTTCTACCGCCCGAGGTCTATCGCGATCCCGGCGTCTGGAGCCGCGAAGATTTTCTCGTCGATCAGGGCATCACTTCTACAGCCACGGTGAGCATCGATCGAGTTAATCGCCTCGGCCCGTCGCAGGGCCGCTTCCTTGCCTGCCGTCTCAGCGGATTGCAACATGCCACAAGCGCACGCCTGCTGGCCCTCCCCGTAGCCATGCGTCGGTTGCCCGCTCCGTTGCGCCTTTCGCAAGACGACGCCATCATGCTGGCCGCCATGGTCACCGGCGACCGCACCTACCTCACACATTCGCTGCGTGTGGGCTTTGAACGCACCGGATCCTTTCACATGCTGGTGGTTTCCGGATTTCACCTGGCCATCGTGGCCGGCTGCATCTTCTGGGTTGCGCGCCGACTTCGCTTGCCACGTGTCCCAGCCACGGTCGTTACGATTCTGGCCTCCTTTGCCTTCGCGCTATTCACCGGCTTTGCCACGCCCGTCCAGCGCTCGCTCTGGATGGTCACACTTTATTTGCTAGGCCGGCTCCTTTATCGCGAGCGCAACGTGATGAACACCGTCGGATTCGCCGCGCTGTGTCTGCTGGCCTTCAGCCCGCGCAGCCTCTTCGACGCGAGCTTCCAGATGACGCTGCTGGCTGTGGTGGCCATTGGCTGCGTTGCCGCGCCGCTGCTCCGGAGCACGGTGCATCCTTACCTGACCGCAACGCGCGATTTGCGCCTTCTCGCGTTGGATGTAAAGTCATCGCCGCGCCTGGCGCAGTTTCGCGTCGTTCTTCGCATGATCGCGGCTGCGCTGCAGACGGCGACAAACGGTCCATTCGCCGACAGCATTGCATGGCGGCTCTTTCCCTTTACCGTGCGATTCCTGATCCGCGCCTTTGAGTTGCTTGTCGTCTCCTGCGTTGTTGAGCTAGCCATGGCCCTACCCATGGCTCTCTATTTCCATCGCATCACCGTCTTCGCTCTGCCGGTGAATATTTTCATATTGCCGCTGCTGGCGCTGTTGATGCCTGCTGCGCTGGTCACTATGCTTTTGCTGCTTGTCTGGCCTGCCGTTGCCGTGGTTCCAGCAATGATCGTGGCTGTCTTTCTGCACATCGGCATCGGACTGGTGCATCTGTTCGGTTCCATGGCCTGGGGAGATTTCCGCATTCCCGCGCCGTTGCTCTGGCAATCGCTCGTCTTCTGCGCACTGCTTGCCGCAGCTGTTGTGCTAGCCAACATGGCCGCGTCCAGTGGACTCCGCAGGGCCCGCCGCGGTGTGTGGGCGGTTTTGTTATTGGCTGCGGTTATCGCTGTTTTGCCGCGCCCGATCGATCATCCTCACGACGCATTGCTGATGGAGGCCATCGACGTAGGCCAGGGTGACTCCCTGTTGTTGATTACGCCCGACGGCAAAACCCTGCTTGTCGATGGCGGAGGATTCGGCGGCGGCCCGCATCAGGCTCCGCAGGATTACGACATCGGCGAGGAGGTCGTCTCCGAAGTCCTGTGGTCGCGCGGCATTCGCCACCTCGACGCAGTGGCCCTCACGCACGCTCACTCCGACCACATGGGCGGGCTGCCCGCCGTACTGCGCAACTTCCATCCCGACGAGTTATGGGTGGGCAACAACCCGCGCTTCGGCGCCTACAACGCGCTTCTCGACGAAGCTGCGAGCCTCCATGTGCGCGTGGTTTCACTGCGCGCCGGGGACGCGTTTTCCTTCGGCCCGGCACAAGTGAATGTATTGGCGCCTTTTCGCGACTATCAGCCAGGCCCCGAGCCTACCAACAACGATTCGCTGGTGATGCACGTAGCCTACGGTTCAACTTCAGTGATGCTGGAGGGCGACGCAGAAGCTCCCATCGAGCAGGCAATGCTTGGCGAGTCCGGTTTGGCCAGCACGCTGCTCAAAGTGGGTCATCACGGCAGCATCACCTCCACGCGGCCTGAGTTTCTGGCACGCGTGGCTCCGCACTGGGCTGTCATCTCCTGCGGCCTGCACAACCGCTACGGACATCCCCGCATGGAAGTGCTCGAAGCGCTCGAAGCGGCCGGGGTTCGCACCTTCTCAACCGACATCAACGGCGCTTCGTGCTTTCGTCTCGACGGCAAGACCACCACCCCGGACCTGGCCTGCGGCTGGCGGCAACTCCCATGAGGCAAACTAAGTTTTTCTGCGTGAATCCTGCCTGGAACCCTTCTGCAGACCGCCTTCAACTCTGACCTGTGACATCCGCCACTCATTCAACAGGCCGATTGGCTTATAATTCGTCCGAGAAAAGGTTCGGTTGCAGCACGCCGTGAACCGGCATTCGCAACTGAGGAGACTGTTATGTTGAAGCCGTTATTGTTTGCTTCTGCCGTTGTATTATTTGGAATCGCCGCTTCATCCACCACTGGGCTTATGTCGCAGAGTTCCACCTCGGCTCATTCGTCAGCCCAGAAGGCTGCAACCAAAGCGGCCACTGATAAGGCGATGGCGCGCGCAAAAGAGATTTATACCGTGGATTGCGCCCTCTGCCACGGAGAAACCGGGGATGGCAAGACGGATCTGGCCAAGGATATGCAGTTATCGCTCAAGGATTGGACCGATCCGAAATCGCTGGCAGACAAGTCAGATGCGGATCTGTTCAAAATGATCCGCTCCGGGAACGACAAGATGCCGCCCGAGCCGGATGGCCGCGCAAAGGACGACGAAGTGAAGAACCTCGTCCTCTACATTCGCAGCATGGCCAAGCAGCAACCTGTCGCCCCTGCCGTGCAGACAGCGCCGCCCGCGAGCAACTAGAAGCTGCCGCTCTAGAACCGCAGCCTCAACCCAAACTGGATTTGCCGCTCGCGATAGAAGTTGGTCGCGTTGACGTTCAGAGGCTGACCGAAGGCTGCTGAACTAAGGCCGGTCGTCGCGTTAACTTTGAGGCCGGTGAGGAAGTTCAGCGTCGGCGGCGTGCCCGTCGTTCCAAGCGTTGTTGGCGGGCTGCCGGACTGGACGGTATAGCCCGTTGTCTCCAGCTCGGTCACGTTCTGGTGGTTGAAAAGGTTGAAGCTCTCGGCCAGCAACTCCAACTGACGCATCTTCCCCAGGTCGAAACGCCTGCCCAGCCGCAAATCCGCCTTCCATGTGGCTGGATAGCGGTAGGTGTTGCGGCCGATATTGTAAGAGCGACCGTCGCTGCCGAGGCCGTAGACGCGATTGTCACCGCCAGACCCGTTCATCCCCGGCCCCAGTCCCGCGATTGCCGCGCCCGTGGCTGCGTCGAACTCTTCCGGCAGTGAGCCACCTGTGCGCATGGTGTAAGGCAAGCCGCTGCGGAACTGCCCGACGCCCGACAGCATCCAGCCGTTGCCCAAATTTCCCGCGCGCCCGCGCAGCTTCCATGGCGTTTCATAGATCGCCATCGCACTGGCCGAGTGGCGCATATCCAAATTGCTAGTCCCATACTCCTGGCTGAAGTCGGCTGGATCCAGCACATCGTTTCCCGCTGCTTGCGCGCTCTCGTTGGGGTTCCAGTCCATGGCGTGAGAGTAGACGTAATGCGCGTGCAGACTCAGCCCATGGCGGCCATAGCGCTCCACTCTGAGCATCGCCGCCTCATATGTCGAGTTGGCTCGGCTCATGATCTGAGTAATCTGCTGGTAGTTCGCATTGGGCCGCCCCGCGACCCCGGTTTCCGCAGGCCAGGAAGCGTAAAAGGGAACCGTGATCTGCGCGGCTTTGATTGGGCCCTGTCCTGTGTTGCCGCACACGCCAATATTGAGGCCCGTGGGAGTCTGGTCGCACACGTTGTAGGTGATGGTCTCGGTTGGAGTCGGCGAGTCAAGATTTGTATCGATGGAAATTGGCAGTCTGCGGCCCAGGCTCACCATCACGCTGGCGGTCACCTCTACGTGGCTGGGCAGCGTCTCCTCCACAGCCATCACTCCCTGGTGAATTTCCGGATTGCGGAGGCCGGGTGCAAACTCCACTGCGCCCGGTTCGACCACGCTCGCTGGACCCGGCGGCCGCAGCACGTAAGGGAACGGCGGAGCGCCGCCCAAGTTCAGATTGTCGGTGGGTCGCATGAAGTAGTTCAGGTCCCCGCTCAATGAGCCGGTCTGGGTCAGCGCCGTTTCCACCGCCAGATTGTCTGTACGCCCAAAATACATTCCGTAGCCGAGCCGCAAAACCGGCCAATGCTTCTCGCTGCTGTTGCCCACGGCCACACTCACCCGTGGGCCCCAGTTATTACCAAGGCTGGGTAGCGTCTCAGTTCGTGGAAGAGCAGGATTGTTCAGCACGGCAAGCGGCGGGGGCAACTGCTCCCGCTCCCAGCGCAACCCTCCTGAGACAACCATCAGTTTGCCCGCCTGCCACTGTGCGGTTGCAAAGCCCGCCCAATCATTCGTGGTCAGACGCCAATCCGAAGGGCCAATGGTTTGCGAGTAGGAGGAGTAACAGGGCAGGTTGCCCAAACCGCGTAGATTGCCTGCCGAGTCGCGCCACACCTTGCCTGTTTGGTCGCAGTTTTGCTGATTAAAAGGGTTCAGCGCGCCGGTCAATCCAAACTTGCTGAAGACCAGCGCATCGGAAGCGAAGTTTTCCACGTTGGCGTAGTTGTAAGTCCCGGTCTGGTTGCGCAGCAGACTCGTGGTATCGGCATTATGGTTCGCTTCGAAGCCGGCCTTCACCAGCAACTTGTCGCGAACCCAGTCCACTGACTCCTGTCCGTGGTAGAGGTGTTCGTCCGGAAAGCTGCCCTGGCCGAAGCGTGATGGGTTGCCGATGGTGAATCCGTAGCTTGAGTCCACAACAATCTGCGGCAACTGCCCCCACGCGTTTCCGGCAAGAAAGCTCTGCTCATAAGTTGAGGGCGTCTCAGGCCGAGCCTCTTGAACGGCGTGTCCCACCGAGGCCTGGGTGGTGGCCAGCAGGTTGGCAGTCAGGAATGCTTCCCAGCGGCCCAGCAGCCACTCCTCGCTGGCCGTGCTCGACCCAAAGCTATGATTCCCAAAGGTTTCTGAAACCCTGGTCAGTCCTCCGCCCGGAGAGTTCCAGTTAGCGCCGATGCCCTCCAGAGTGAAGCGATGCCGCTCAGCCGCCTGCCAGTCTAGCCGCCCGAAGCCGGTCCACTGTGTCGCCGTACGTGGGGCTGGACCAAGCAAACCATCCATCGTCTCCAATAATCCCGAGTAGGCCGCCAGCCCTTCGGCCACAGGATTCGCGCTGCTCAACCCCAGCCGCGCACTCAGCACCTGCATTTGATCGTTCGTCGGCTGGGCAAAAAATGCGGATGGAATCTTCACCGTCGCCAATCCCGGATCGTTGCGGTTATAGCTGTCGAGAGCCGCAAACCAAAACAATTTGTCGCGACGAATTCGGCTTCCCGCGCCGATGCCCCAGACCGTTTCCCTATCCGGAGGCGTGTAAGACTCCGGCGTAAAAACAGGGACCGTTGTCTCGGTAGCCGGCACCGTCTCCTTTACCCATTGAGCAAATGGATTCTGCGCGCCCCATGCGCTCTCGCGATCGAACAGAAATCCCTGCCCGTGCATCTCATTGGCGCCACTTTGGGTCTCCACATTCATGCGCCCGCTTGCCGCCCTGTCTGCCGCAGCCTCAACGTTGCCGGCTTCCGTCTCAACAGTACGAATCGCTGCCTCGCTCACTGCAAGTCCATGGCCTCCAGAGCCAACCTGCGCCATTCCCGCCGGGCCTTCCCCGTTCTGTCCCAGCCCTCCCGATCCTGACGAGCCTTGACCTGATCCGCTGGTTGGGCCGAAGGCCAACCCCCGGCTAACTCCATCCACCGCGGTTTCGGCCTGCTCACCCACACCCCGCAGTGAAATCTGGCCCTGCCCTGCCGCTTGAGTCGCAGATGTGGGCGTATTGTCCAACACAAAATCCTGCCAATGCCGCCCGTTCACGGGCAGCGCCTGCAACTCGGCCGCGGTCATCGTTGTGGTCGAAGCGGGTGCCCAAGCTCCGGGTGCCCCAGGTCCCTCGCACTTGGGGACCTGGGAATCACTCGCGCCGGGTGCCCCAGGTCCCTCGCACTTGGGGACCTGGGATTCATTTACGCTGACTTGCCCCGAAGTCGAGTCTCCGGGTGCCCCAGGTCCCTCGCACTTGGGGACCTGGGATTCATTTACGCTGACTTGCCCCGAAGTCGAAGCCTCAACCGCCGACGGCGCGTATCTCTCTCCACTTCGTCCAGCCTGCTTGAGCGTCCACAACGGCTCTGAGGCCAGCAAAACATTGAGAACAGGGATCTCCGTTCTCGGTCCATCTCCAACCAGATCCGACAGCCGCCGCGCCCTGACAGAAAACTGTAGCAACGGCTCCGTCGCCAGCGCGACTTCCCTCACCAGCAGAGCTTCCTGCTCAGGCCATGGCTCACTCCTCTTGCGCAATACCGCCAGAATGGCCTCGCGTGGAAACGGCTCCAACTCCATCGCCGCCTGCACCTGCGCCTCGTATCCGGCATCCACCACAATGCCTTCCACATGGCCGCGCCCCAGTTGCGGGTTCTCGGCCTCCAGAGCGTACTCGCCCGGCTCCAGCCCAGTAAACCGGTAACTCCCATTTTTTGTTGTGATTGTTTGCGTCTCTGTGCCCGTGGCCTGGTTCCGCGCCACAACTGGAACCCCCGCCAGAGGATTTGAATGCCGATCAGTCAGTTTGCCGTTCAATGATCCGGTCAGCTCGGAACCGGTCCGCGAGACGGTCAGTCTGTCTTGCTCCGCGCCACCTTCAACCGATTGCGCCAGACACGCCATCACCGCGCCTATCAAGAGCGTGGCTACCGCCAGTGTCTTCGTCAAATCGCGTTCAGCCCCTGCCATCGAGCCCCTTGCTCGCGGCAGACCATGGGAAAAATCTCTCTATAGCGCATCTCCGGCCCGCTCTTGCGGCAGGTCCAGATAAGTCACAGCCCTCCAGCCAATTGGAGAGGAAAACCTCCCGGATTTGACGGAGTCCATAAGGTCAAAAGTTACGTTTCAAGCGATTCTATGCCCTTCTCCGGTAAACTGGAAATAAGGGACTTCAGGTTTAGCCTCAACAGTCTGCAATAGAACGCGCATCCCTGTTTTCTATTCCCTATTCCCTATTCCCTAGTCCCTGTTCTCTGATCCCTGGTGTATTCATGTTCATTGATGAAGCAAAAATTCGCGTCAAGGCCGGTGACGGCGGCAACGGCTGCATGGCCTTCCGGCGCGAGAAGTTCGTGCCCCGCGGCGGACCTTCGGGCGGCGACGGTGGCCGTGGCGGCGATGTCGTCATGGTCAGTTCGCAGCGCCACAACACGCTGATCCATTTCCGCTATAACCCGGAGCACAAGGGACAGCGCGGCGAACACGGCCTGGGCTCCAACTGTTCCGGCCTGGACGGCCACGACGTCGTCCTGCAAGTCCCTGTCGGCACATCCCTTTACGACCAGGAGACCGGCGAACTGATCCACGACTTCGAGGAGCCTGACGAGCGGGTCATCATCGCCAAGGGCGGACGCGGCGGGCGAGGGAACCAGCACTTTGCCACTCCTGTTCACCAGGCCCCGCGCGAACACGAACTCGGCCGGCCCGGCGAAGAGCGGCTCTATCGCCTCGAACTGAAGCTGCTGGCCGATGTCGGCCTGGTCGGCTACCCCAACGCCGGCAAATCCACGCTCATCTCGCGCATCTCCGCCGCGCGGCCCAAGATTGCCGACTACCCTTTCACCACTCTCGAACCCAATCTCGGCGTGGTCACCGTCGGCGAGGAGCCGGATCTGGAATCCTTTGTCGTCGCTGACATGCCCGGCCTCATTGAAGGCGCGCACCTCGGTCACGGCCTCGGCGTCCAGTTTCTCCGCCACATCGAACGCACACGCCTGCTCGTCCACCTGGTCGATGTTTCTGATGCCAGCGGCCGTCCCGATCCTGTCGAGGATTTCAAGGTCATCAACAAGGAGTTGGCCAGCTTCACCAACGCCAACGGCGAACAGCTTCTCGCCAATAAGACGATGATTGTCTGCGCCACCAAGATCGACAGCGCCAACCCGGACAAGCTCAAGAAGCTGGCGACACACATCAAGCGCCGCAAGCTGGAGTTCCACGCCATCTCCGCCGTCACCGGTCAGGGCATCGATGAGTTGAAATGGTCACTCGCCCGCCATCTGCGTTCAGTTGAGGACGGGAAATAGCGGGCCTTCAACTTTTTTGTTGTCTGATCTCCTGACTCCCAAGGCGGCTTTGCCCAAAAAACCGCCTTTTCCGACCGAATTCTGCTGACCTCGCAGGATAACTATAAGGTTCCTGACGGTTGGGCGACGGTGCGCCCGGAATTGCTGAAATCTTCCTCTCCAGCAACTCGTCTTCGGCTTCGAGCGATAAAATGCGTGTTAATGATCCCATGCAAGAAAGTGGTGCTATGAAATCGCCTTGGAAGACCGGATTCATCCTCGCATTCATCGTCCTCCTCGTAGGTGGATCGGCCGCCCTTTGGCTCGTACATAAGAGGAGAGCCGATGAGAAGAGAGTCGCCGAGGCCGCAAACGCTCGCCGCATTCGTGCAGAGCAGGGCGACCCTAAGGCGGAATCCGAATTAGCGTACATGTACTCCCACGGCCAAGGCGTGCCCCAGGATTACAGCGAGGCGCTCCGTTTGCGTCGCAAATCTGCCGACCAGGGTAACGCCTCGGGTGAGGTTGGTTTGGCCTATATGTACTTGCACGGTCAGGGGGTACCGCAAGATTACACCGAGGCTCTTCGCTTGTACCGCAAGGCTGCTGACAGTGGTGACGCATATGCGGAAAACAACCTCGGCATAATGTATGAGAGCGGAGGATTAGTCCCGCAGGACTACGCCGAGGCTCTTCGCTGGTACCGGAAAGCCGCCGACCAGAACTATCGGGCGGCTCAATACAATCTGGGCAATGTGTATTACTACGGACGCGGAGTGCTACCTGATGTCACAGAAGCCTACCGGTGGTACCAAAAGGCAGCCGCCCAAGGAGACGAGTACGCTCAACGAGTCTTGGGTCTCAGAGGGCGGGGCTTAAGTGCAACATATATGATCCTGTTTTCAATCACCGGCCTCGGAAGTATTTTTCTTTTAGCGGGCAATTTCTTCTCCGCAAGCAAACCTGGGAACGGGTCTCGACGAATAACAACCGCTGTAGGTCTTATTGGATTGTGTTGCGCGGGGCTAGGCGTATACGCGCATTCTCGGTTTTGCGTCTTACGTCTGAATTAGCTGCCTACGGTTTCACTTTCGCCAGATACTTGTTAGTAGGTGTGTTTGTAGTCTTGGCTACGTGCATAGTGATTTCTATGAAGGCACCGAATAGGATTAAGGCTTTTCTGGGGATAGTAGGCACGTTGCTTTTAGCGTTCAATGCCTTCGCGATTGTCTTTAAGTCCGCGCATCCTACTGCTTGGAGACTTCCTGCTGCTGCACGTATGTTCTTTTCGATCAATGGTATGCTACTTGGAATGGTGGTTTCCCTTGTTGTCCTGTTGCTGCGCAACAAGGCCAATGGAACGATAAGCCGCAACGACGAGAGCACGGGGTTCGAGGAGGCGAATGACGCCGAAGACAGATCGATATGAGTCTAATCCGCAAGCTCGTGATTGAAAGGCTGCCGGCGGGTGGCCCCGATCCCGGGATATTTCCAAACCACAAATGAGGGTGCCCCCGGTCCCTCGCGTTCGGGGACCGGGGATGCCACAGGCCTCAACCCGGAATCCGTTCGCGATGCTCGGGGTCAGTCCCCTTAAGTCGCCTTCTCAACTGTCTTCCTCGATCTTCGGGTTCCGAGCGGACGGCCGGCCATTCGGTAGTCACTATCTAGTCATCGTCCCAACGACGTCGCCGCCAAAGCTAAATTCAAATCAGAATCGGTTCCCGAGCAAAGCTTCGGTTGACCAGTGATCTTTGGGGCATCCGGCTGAAATCTGTTGACCTAAATGGTAGGGCACGACCGTGACCTATCGGCGACGGGTGAACAGACGCCCGACTGCACCCATGCTCGCAATTCCCATCCATTGGGTAATGCCAAAATACACGGCCGCGTACGGAATCAGAACGCAAGGACCGACAACGAGTGGCCGATCAAAAGGCAGCGCCACTTTGAGACCGTAACAGGCCAGCGCCGCAAAGATCGCAACCGCCCAAAGCCACAAAAAGGGCCGCATCCGAATGGGATGCGGTCCTTGTCGTTTGTGAATCTCGAGTTCGTCTAGAACGGGTTCAGCTTGGAGAGGCCTTTCTTCTTTTTCTTCTTGCTCGACGATTCGTCGTTCAGATCGGCCTTAGGCTTCTTTTGTTTGCCGGCAGTAAGAGCAGACCGAGCCGGCGTTGTGCCGGACTTGTTCACGTCGTTGACCTGGTCGGGAGCCTCAGCCGGTTTTTCGGCAGCGGGTATGACGGGGTTCGAAGGGCCAACCGACTTGACTACGGCGTTGGGGTCAGCTGCGGGCGCGCTCACCACCTGGACGCCTACACCGGTGCCGCCCGCCGGCGCCTCAAGCTGAAGTGGCGCCTGAGACTGCGAAGGTTGATCGCTGCGCGGTGGCTCATTGACGCCAGTAGGAGTAACCACGCCTGCTGGAGCAGCAGGTTTGCCGGCATTCACTGCATCATTGAAGAACGCGATGTTCTGCTTGGTCACATCGGGCGCGAGAGTGCGCTTTGGATCGTCAAGGCTGGGCTCGCCCACATGCACCGCTTCAACCACGGATGGCCCATGCTTGATGATGTCGAAGGTTTTGTCGGTAAAGCGCAGGGGCTGACGGCTGCGCTCTTCCGCATCGTTCTCCGCAATCGCTGCCTGTGTAGGCTCGGGAACCGGACGGTTCATAGCCACCAACCGGTCGCGTGCATCCTCTACGTGAGGAGCCATGGGATAGCGCGTGACAATCTTGGCGTAAGCCTCAGCTGCCCGGTCCTGGTAGACCGCGCGCAGCCGCTCCCTGATTGCGCCGGGAAGATGCGGAGCAATCTGCACCGCGTGGGCCTCGCCCGCATACGCATCGCCGATTCCCAGCAGAGCCTGGTCGCTCTTGGAGTAAAGCGGATAGGTATCTACCACCGTATCGAGGCGCGCGATGGCGGCCGCAAAGTTTTCCCGGCTGTCGTAATAAAGACCAATCTCGGTTTCGCGCTCGGCCAGAACCTCCTGCACATCGCGCAGCTTCTGCTTGGCGCGGGGCACCAGCGACGAATCGGGGAACATATTGATCATCGCCCGGTATTCCTGCTCGGCGCGCTCCGCGTTGGTATAGTCGCGGTCCGGCTTTTCCATCTGTTGGTAATAAATGTCGGCCACCTTCATCTGCGCTTCGGCGGCTTCCGGAGCATTGGGGAAGAAGGTGATGAAATCCTTGTACTCGGCCTCGGCCTGGGTCAGAGCCGCAGTGCCGCCCTCCTTGAACCAACTGTCACCCACCGCCAACTTGGCGCGCATCCGGTATTCGGAGTCGGGATAGGTGTTCAGCATGGTCTGCAGGTCAAGCCGCGCCACATCGAAGCGGCCCTTCTTCATGGCAACCATCGCCTTGTCGAAGAGCTCCTTGTCGGGCTGCCTGGAGTTCACGCCGGCCAGGGGGTTGGCGCTCAGGTCCTCGTGCTTCTTGTGTTTGGGCTTCTTTTCCTTGGCCTGGACCGAAACTGTGCCCAGCACCAGAACCGCCAATGCTACCGCGGCAATCTTCGTTGTCAACCGGTTCATACCACCTCATTGCGGCCGCGGATTGTCTTTAGGCCGCAAGCCAATTCCCCAATAATCTCAGAATCTTACCCGGCTATTCGCCTGCAGCCTTGCGGGCCGCAGCCAGCAGCGCGTAAGCATCCGCCTCCGGTTGCCCTGCGCCAAAAACGGCGTTTCCGGCCACCAAAAGATCTGCTCCTGCTTGGACGATGCGCGCTACAGTGTCGTGAGCCACGCCGCCGTCTACTTCAATTCTAAATGCCAGCCCTAGTTCCTGGCGCAACCGGGCCAGCCGCCGGATCTTGTCCAGCGAGAATTCAATGAATTTCTGCCCGCCAAAGCCCGGATTCACGCTCATCACTAGCACATGGTGAACCATAGGCAAGATCTCGTGAAGCAGCTCGATGGTGGTGGCCGGATTCACCACCACCCCCGGCTTCATGCCATGGTGGGCAATCAGCTCCAGCGAGCGGTGCAGATGCCGGCAAGCCTCGTAGTGAACGCTCACCCAATTCGCCCCGGCCTCGGCAAATGCAGGGATAAACTCGTCCGGGTTCTCGATCATCAGGTGGCAGTCGAGCGGCAGCCTGGTCACCTTGCGCAAGGACGCAACCACGGGCGGCCCAATCGTAATGTTGGGCACAAAATGGCCGTCCATCACGTCCACGTGGATCACCGTGCCGCCGCCCCGCGCGGCCGCGGCAATCTGCTCCGCCAAATGGGCAAAATCCGCCGATAATATCGAAGGCAAAAGTTCAATCATCTTAAGACCGGCAGCAGCTCAACCATGATTTTTTGGATGCTTCTCCTTGCAGGGTCAGTGTATCAGCGCGGAGGTGGGGCAGTCCTTTCGAATCGTCAGCGCCATTAGCCTTGCGATTCTCTTCGTTGAAGGATACTTGCCGCCACTCGCCCCACCCCGCGCAGCATGGCCTTCACCGGCCAACGGCCTTCGGCGTCCGGAAAGAAGATTTCGCCGGTGCGCTTTGCCTCAGGGCGGTAATACCAGCGCTTGAGCAGCGCCAAATGGCCCTGGCGGAGCGTGGGCGATGGGGTCTCGGCAAGCTCAGTCAGCGCCGCCAAAGCATCCTCCATGCGCGCTTCAAGCACGCCGCGCGCAAGTTTCATCGGCGCATCGATACCCGACTCTTGTCCCTCGTCCCTAGTCCCTAGTCCCTGTTCTTCAGGAATCGGCTCAATCGCCATGGGATGCGCAAACAGCGAAGTCGAGCTGGATTGCTCGTTTTGGATTCTCATGCCCAGGGTCGAAAACCCCGCCGGCCCAGTCAGAGCGCCGTTTTCATAAAGGAAAACAGCAACTTCGCCGGGGTTTGCCGAGGCTTGCAGGATGACCGCCCGAAGCTGCGAGAGCGGGCGAACCAGCTCGGGAGACAGCGCCCTCACGCTCTCCACGCGAGCGACTTGCGCGTGCAGCGCCGCTGCGGCTTCGAATTCCAACCCTGCCGAGGCTTCATCTCGCTGGGTGCGAAGCGTGACCAGACGGCTCTCACCACGCGTGGCCAAGAACCGCTCGACAGCCGAAGCCTCTTCGCCGTAGCGCTCATCCGTGCAGCCCTTATAGCAGGGCGCGAGGCACATCTTCATCTCAGAGTAGACGCAGCCGGGAAAGCTCGGGTCGGGGTTTAGATCGTCGGTACAGCGGCGCAGCAAAAACAGCTTCAAAGCCTCTTCGGCGTAGCGCTCAGCAGCCGCGCGCGACTGAAACGGCCCATAAGCCCAATCGGCCTCGCGCTGGCTGGGGCGATGTGTGACCGTAATGCGCGGGTAAGCATTGCTGCCCAGGAAGCGAATAAACGCTGGATGCCGCAAGTGCATTCGTTCTAACGTCTTGGGGCCGTAAATCTTCTCCAGAAGAGAAAACTGCGCCAGCAGCGACTCAAACTCCGAGCCGGTCAGACGCCAGCGAATCTGCCGCACGCGCCCGGCCAATTGCAACCGTCGCGGATGTTTGGCCGAGGGCTGCAAGAGCCGCTCCAGCCGTCCGCGCAAGTTCGGCGTGCGGCCAATGTATGGCTCGGCGTGCGCATCGGCGCCATAGAGCGCAAAGACCGCTGCGCTCGTCGGCAATTGCGCCAGCGCGGCTTTTGCGTCAGCCGGGTCAAAGGCAATCTGTTGCATCGCGTCTTCAAAAGGACGCATCGGTTTTTCCATTTCGCCTTGATCCGTCCTGCCCATCCCCATTACTCCGTTGAGAGATCGGTCCTATTCGTTACTTAGCCTCGTCAATGCACTTTCCCAAATGCAACCTCCCTTGTAGGGTCCGTCTCCATCGGCATCGAACTGCGGCTCATCGAAGTAGATCCAATAGACTTTGTTCGTTCCGAGCGCACTATTCTCTTGCTGAGTTAGTCCTCCATCCCACGGGCCAGATATAGAAGTAACCGCATCTGGTGGTGATGAAATTGTGCCTTTTGCGGCTTTTGCCCAAAAGAAATCATCTGAAACTTGGACTCGATTTCCTGCAACGAACTGATTTTCCATGCAAACCACACCTTTTCTCAAAGTGAACTTGCTAACTCCCCGCAATCGTCATCCCGTCAATCCGCAGGGTAGGCGACGCCACTGCGCCGCGAAATTCCAGATCGTTTCCGATCGCGGTCACGTTGCGCAGCATCTCCGCCAGATTCCCCGCGATGGTCACTTCTTCCACGGCATGGGTCAGCACGCCGTTCTCGATCCACAAGCCTGTTGCGCCGCGCGAATAATCGCCAGTGACCGTGTTGACACCAAATCCGATCAAGCCCGTGACATAAAGCCCGGCCGGCACATCGGCGATGATCTGCTCCGCCGTCAGCATGCCCGGCTCCAGATAAAGGTTGCCGCAGCCGATTCCCGGCGCGCCTGCCAATCCCCGCGAAGCGTTGTGGGTAGACTTCATGCCCAGCTTGCGTGCTGTATAAGTGTTGAGCAGGTAATTGCGCAGCACGCCCGCCTCTACCACCACAGTCCGCCGCGAGGGCAATCCCTCACCGTCAAATGGGGAAGTACCGAAGCCGCCCATCCCCGTCGGCAGCATCATGGTGTTGTCGTCGATGATTGTCAGGCTCGGCGCGGCAATCTGCTCGCCCAGCTTTCCGGCCAGTAACGACGCCCCGCGCCAGATCGAGTCGCCCGAAGCCGCCTCGAAGATTGAACCAATGAGCGACCGCGCCACCTCCGGCGCAAAGACAATCGGAACTCTCTGCGTGGGAACCCGCCGCGCTCCCAGCCGGCGAAGCGCGCGTCTTGCCGCCTCTTTGCCAATCGCCTCAGGCGAATCCAAGTCCGCCAACCGCCGCGCGCTCGACCACCAGCCATCGCGCTGCATGGCGCCGTTCGCGTCCTGAGCCAGCGGCGCCGCCGACACGCCTGCATAGCTCGAGCGGTAGCCGCCCACAAAGCCGCGCGAGTTGGCCAGCGCCTTGCGCCCTGTGGCCGCGTCAAAGCTGCCCCCATCGGAGTTGGTAATGCGCTCGTCAGCCTCAAGCGCCGCCGCCTCAGCTCGACGCGCCCACTCGATTCGCTCCGGCCCAGCCAGCGAGTAAACATCGTCGTCATAAAGATGCAGGTCGCTCGAAAGCGCGCCGAACTCCGCCGTCTCCGCCAGGCCGCTGAATGTGTCCTCTTCAGTCACTTTGACCAGCGCCATTGCGCCGTCCACCAGTTGGCGAATCCCCTCCGCCGTCAGGTCGCTGGTCGAGGTCGAGGCCGACCGCTTGCCCATAAAAACCCGCACGCCCAAACCGCGCGAGCCGGATTCCTTCAGCGTTTCCACCTGGCCCATGCGCACGTTTACGCTGAATTCGTCGCCTTCGCGCGCCACGGCTTCAGCGTCGCTTGCGCCGGCTTTCATTGCTTGCGCCACTACATCGGCGGCAAGGGATTCAAGGTCGAGATTGGTCAGATCGGGTGGTGCGGAAACTTCAGGCATGAGTCAACAGTACCAAAACCCGTCGTTTGTGAAGCTGCGCCTATCGGATATTCAATCGGTGAACCGCAGAAAATGACCTTTCCGACACGAACTCGTGGTTACACTCATTCAAAGGAGACTTGTCGTCATGAAGAACCTGTTCGATGCGACTGTGGCGAATCAGGTAAATGCCCGATTGGGAAAATTGGAGCCGCAAAGTGGGAGGCGCTGGGGTAAGATGACGGCCGCGCAGATGCTGGCACATTGCTCGGTGAGTATGCAGTGGGCGGTAGGAGAACTGGTGCCCGAAAAGGGAGCGCTACTTGCACGTTTGATGGGGCGGCTGGTGAAGCCGATGGTGTTTCGGAACGAAGACCCGCTACGGAAGAATTCGCCCACAGCCAAGAGCCTCATAGTGATGGACGAACGGGATTTGGGCAAGGAACGGGTCCGGTTATCGGGGCTAATTGACAAATTTACGGCGGGTGGGGCGGCAGGGTGTACGAGGCATCCGCATAGTTTCTTTGGGAAGATGACGCCGGAGGAGTGGGCGATTTTAATGTACAAACATCTTGACCATCACTTGCGCCAGTTTGGGGTGTGACCGTCTCGAAAAGTGCCCATTTAAGCTCCCGTTCGCGCCGGAGGGCAGCGCGGCCTACTCCAGCGGCTCGATCGTCCGCCGCGTAATTGGCGAGGACAGAACGAGCATGGTGGTGGTGGTGACGTATGGCATTAACTGCTTGATGGTATTTTCCAGAGCCTCGGACGTGGGCACGCAGACCTTCAGCAGAAATGTGTCCTCTCCGGCGATGTGGTGACATTCATAGACTTCCGGCATCTCGCGGGCCGCCGCAATAACGCGAGAAATTGCGTCGCCAATGACGCGGACGCGAATAAAGGCGCTAACCGGCAATCCAATTTTCTGGCGATCAATTTCGACGCGGTATCCGGTGATGAGCCCCGCTTCTTCCATGCGGTGGACCCGCTCAATGACGGCCGGTGTCGAGAGGCCGACCCGTCGTCCCAGTTCAGAAAAGTGGATGCGCGCATCCTCCTGGAGTTCGGCCAGAATGTGCCAGCCGATTGCGTCGAGGAGCTTGGTAATTTCTAAGGTGTCTGCCATCTGTTACCTAATACAATTCGGAAGATGCACAAAAGTATCATACAAATCGTATTCCCAACTGTTGTGAGCCACAAGTAGATTCCAGTATAGCGAAACCTAGCTAAACAACTCGGCCATCTGGAATTCCGCCTGATCCACATGGACGCGATTTTGCCGGTCATACCGGCACACAGGAGCGTCAATCATCATGCCAACATCTGCTCAATACGAATTGCGTCTCGCCGGCCGCATGGCGCGGCTGGGCACGGAAACTGCTTTTGAAGTTCTGAACAAGGCCAAGGCGCTCGAAGCCCAGGGCAAGAGCATCATTCATCTGGAAATCGGAGAGCCCGATTTCGACACGCCATCCAATGTGGTGGAAGCGGCCGTGGATGCGCTGCACAAGGGTTGGACCCACTACGGTCCCTCCGCCGGTTTGCCCGCTCTGCGCCAGGCCATCGCAAGCTATATCAGCCGCACGCGCGGCATCACGGTCACGCCCGAAGAGGTGGTCGTCGTTCCCGGCGGAAAGCCCATCATGTTTTACGCCATCCTGGCCCTGATTGATGAAGGCGATGAAGTCATCTATCCCAATCCCGGTTTTCCCATCTACGAGTCGATGATCAACTACATGGGCGGCAAAGCCGTTCCCATCCAACTGCGCGAGGAACGCGATTTCACGCTCGATGTAAACGAGTTGCCCGCGCTGATTACCGATCGCACCAAGCTCATCATTCTCAATTCTCCGCAGAACCCCACCGGCGGCGTCATGCCTCGCAAAGACATTGAGCAGGTGGCCAAAATCATCGGCGACCGCAATATCCTTGTGCTTTCGGATGAGATCTATAGCCGCCTGCTCTTTGAAGGCGAGCACTTCTCCATCTCGGCTGTGCCCGGAATGCAGAAACGCACCATTATTCTCGATGGCTTCTCCAAGACCTATGCCATGACCGGCTGGCGCATGGGCTACGGCGTAATGCGCCCGGATCTGGCCACGCACATCACCCGCCTGATGACCAACTCCAATTCCTGCACGTCCAGCTTTACCCAAATGGCGGGCATCGAGGCGCTCAACGGCGATCAGAGCGCAGTCACGCACATGTGCGCCGAATTCAAGCACCGCAGCGAAGTTTTCGTCGCCGGATTGAACAAGATCAAGGGATTCAGTTGCCGCCAGCCCAAGGGCGCTTTCTACGTCTTTCCGAATATTACGAAGACAGGATGGAAGTCAAAGCCGCTGGCCGATGCACTGCTGGAGCAAGCGGGAGTGGCAGGGCTTTCAGGCACGTCCTTCGGCCAATTCGGCGAAGGCTACCTGCGCTTCAGCGTGGCCAATTCGCTGGAAAATCTGCAACTGGCGCTCGAACGCCTCGACAAGTGGACAAAAGAAAATCTCTAACTCTCTCCCAGGGCGCCCAACCCTTGAATCACTTCGACGACCGGCCTTCATCGTTGGGGTGATTCAAGGGACGGGATTCTCGCGGTCAGTTGTTAGCAATTTTTTGGATAGCATCGCGCGTGCATGATTTCCGCGCAAAGGAGCGGGCCATGGCCCTCAAGGATTCAGCCACCGGAAAAGTAATCCGGGATTATTCGATTGAACAGCTCAAGGATGCCGCCAACCTTATGCGCGGCTATGACTTGGTGACCCTCTGCGCGGCCGGTTCGGGTCACGCCGGCGGCACGCTCTCCATCATGGATATCACCGCCGCGCTTTACCTCCATGTTGCCGACCACGATCCTAAGAATCCCAACTGGGCTGACCGCGACCGCATCATCTGGTCTGCCGGGCACAAAGCTCCGGCTCTCTATGTTGGATTAGGCTTCGCCGGCTTCTGTGACATCAACGATGTAATCACCCTGCGCAAGCTCCACTCGCGCTTTCAGGGGCACCCCCATTGGACCAAGCTCCCCGGCGTCGAAGTCTCCTCGGGTTCGCTCGGCCAAGGACTCAGCGTTGCCGTCGGCATGGCTTTGTCTGCAAGACTCGATGAGAAGAAGCACAAAATCTTCTGCCTGATGGGCGACGGCGAGCAGCAGGAGGGACAGGTTTGGGAAGCTGCCATGGAAGCCGGACACTTCCATCTGGACAATGTCATTGCCGTCATCGACACCAATCGCCTGCAGATTGACGGCTGGGTGAAGGATGTGATGGAAGTCCAGCCGCTCGACGAGAAATACGCGGCCTTTGGCTGGGAAGTGATACACGTTGACGGCCACGATATGGGCCAATTGGTCGCAGCCTTCGACAAGGCCAAAGCGGTGGTGGGCAAGCCCGTGGTCATACTTGCCGACACCGTCAAAGGCAAGGGCGTCAGCTTCATGGAGAATGTTGCTGGTTGGCACGGCAAGACGCCGAACCGCGAAGAACTGACCACCGCTTTGAAAGAGATGGGACTGACCGAGCGCATTCCGGTCGAGATGCTGCTCAATAAGGCGAAAAACTATCAAGCGGAAATCGACAGCGAGCTCGAAGCCAAAATGCCCAAATTCTCCCGCGACTTCTGGTGGAACTCAGGCGACTCCATGAAGGTCAAGATGGAGCCCACTCGCAAAGGTTTCGGCCAGTCGCTGGCAGAAAACGGCGACGACGAACGCATCGTTTGTCTCGGGCTGGACATCTCCGGCTCCATCACCATCAGCGATTTCTACGCCGGCAAGCCTGAACGCAAAAAGCGCTGGATGAGCCTCGGAATCGCCGAGCAATCTGCCACCGCTGCGGCTGTGGGATTTGCAAGAGAAGGCAAGCTGCCAGTCATCGGCTCTTACGCTACGTTCTCCGCAGCCCGCAACCTCGATCAGATTCGCGTCTCCGTTTGCTACGGAAACTTCAATGTATTCATCGCCGGCGCTCACGCGGGCGTCTCTGTGGGACCGGACGGCGCCACGCATCAGGCCCTGGAAGACCTCTTCGCCATGATGGGAATGCCGAATATGTCCGTCGTTGTTCCATGCGATATCGTCGAGGCGCGCAAGGCCGCAACTCATTTGCTGCTCCAGCACGTTGGCCCCAAGTATCTCCGCCTCGCGCGCGAAGCCACGCCCATCGTTACCGGCGACAAGACGCCTTTTGTCTTTGGCAAGGCCAACGTGATTCGTCTACGCAAAGAAGCGGACAACTTCGTCGACGCTTTCGAAACCTCTCTGGCTTCCGATTACAAAAACGAGTCGGAGGACTTGAGCATCATCGCCTGCGGACCCATGGTCCCCGAGGCTATGCG
>JBAPYY010000830.1:0-5692 GCA_049284975.1 Occallatibacter sp. | reverse complement strand
CGTCCCGCATTACTTAAAGCCGGACAGCAAGATCGACAGGATGCTTGGAAATACAAAATGGAGGACGCGATGGAATGAGCGAGTTGATGTTCATGAGGATTTTGCGAAGTTTCTTGCCAGAGAATTTGCCAACAGTATGTCGGAGGCCGGATATCTTGAGACGCATCTTGACCAAATGAAAGAAGTTAAGACCCACGACAAGAATATCCCGCTGTATTACATCGCGATGTTTTCCAAAAGTCAGAAGGCCTTTGACCTTTGGAAACAGGTTATTGTCTACTCAGCCCCTCAACGTGGACTGTTCGATTAGGAGGTCAAAATGTCACTCGGCACAACGATCGAATGGACTGACGCGACGTGGAATCCGGTGCGTGGCTGCTCGAAGATCAGCCCCGGATGCAAAAACTGTTATGCGGAAAGATTCGCTGAGCGATTTCGCGGCGTTCCGGGACACCCCTTCGAGCAGGGATTCGACGTTCGCTTGGTTCCAGAGAAGCTCCCTGATCCGCTTCGCTGGAAGAGTCCAAGGAAGATATTTGTCAATTCCATGAGCGACCTTTTTCATGAATCCATCCCTGATAGCTATATCTTGCAAATCGCGCAAGTTATGCGCGAAGCTAATTGGCATATCTTCCAAATATTGACGAAACGCCATGATCGTATGGCAAAGCTTCTCTCCGGACCATTGAGTTCTTTTGCTGCCGAGCAGCACATTTGGTGGGGCGTCAGCGTTGAGAACAAGAAGCACGGGCTTCCGCGGTTGCGCAAACTACAGAAGACTCAAATTGCAGTTCGGTTCTTGTCAATTGAGCCTTTGCTTGAGGACCTAGGAGAAATTGATCTGAACGGGATCGCATGGGTGATCGTCGGCGGGGAAAGTGGCCCGGGGGCGCGGCCCATGGAGCCGGCCTGGGTTCGGTCCATTCAGAATCAATGTGTCCGAGATAAAGTACCATTCTTTTTCAAGCAATGGGGTGGTACACGGAAGAAAACAGCGGGACGAGCCCTCGATGGAAGAACCTACAGCAACTTCCCAGAAGCTATTCATTCCAGTTCTGTCGGTATCTCAGGAATGTCCAGTTCGCAATCGCCTCGGACTGCGTTTGTGCCAGTCGAAGCTCTTGCGGGTATCTATAACTAAGACTCTGCCCAGGAATTTTTGGCAGTGGTCGATCAACGAGCACAATAAAAACCGGCCCGCTTCTCAGTATGAGAAGCGGGCCGGTCTATTCTTGCTGCTAAGTTGCGTTACGCCTTGGCAGAGGTCAGCGCGCCAAGGTCGGCGGCCAGCTTCTCGGTGGAGAAGGCTTCAATCAAATCGCCTTCCTTGATGTCGTTGAAGCCGCTGAGGCCGATGCCGCACTCCATGCCGTTGGTAACTTCGCGGGCGTCATCCTTGAAGCGTTTGAGCGAGCTGACTTTACCCTTGAAGGTCTGCTCGTCTCCGCGCATGACCTTGATCTCCGCATCGCGGCGGATCACGCCATCCTGCACACGGCATCCGGCGATGGTGCCGATCTTCGGAATCCTGAAGACGTTGAGCACCTCCGCGCGGCCGATGTAGTTTTCCTTGAAGACGGGTTCGAGCAGACCCAGCATAGCCAAGCGCATCTCGTCCTGCAACTCGTAGATGATGGAGTGCAGGCGAATCTCTACGCTCTCCTGCTGTGCCAGTTCTGCGGCCTTGCGCTCCGGCCGCACGTTGAAGCCGATGATGATGGCGTTGGAGGCCGTAGCCAGCAGCACGTCGCTCTCCGTAATGGAACCGACGCCCGAGTGGATGACCTTGACCCGCACCTTCTCGGTGGACATGAGCACCAGCGAGTCGGCCAGCACCTCGACCGAGCCGGTCACGTCGCCCTTGATAATCAACGGCAGATCCTTCACGCCTGCGGTGCGAATCTGCTCCGCCAATCCTTCCAGCGAAACTCTGGAACTCTTGGCGAGTTGAGCGTCGCGCTCCTTCATCTTGCGATACTGCGCAATGCCTTTGGCCTTGTCGCGGTCGGCTACGACAAGGAAGGTGTCTCCGGAGTCGGGCATGGATTCAAGACCCAGCACTTCCACGGGAGTCGAAGGACCCGCAACTTCCAGAGCGCGTCCGCGGTCGTCAAACATGGCGCGGACTTTGCCGAAGGTATTGCCGACGATGTAGCTGTCGTTGAGCCGCAGGGTGCCGTCCTGCACGAGAACGGTGGCCACAGCGCCACGGCCGCGATCCAGCTTGGCTTCGAGCACCGAGCCAACGGCCTTGCGTCCTGGCGTGGCCTTGGGCGCCTTGATGTCGGAGACCAGGCAAATCATCTCCAGCAGCAGATCGAGGTTTTTGCGCTTTTTGGCAGAGACTTCAACAAAGACCGTGCCTTCGCCGGCGCCTGCCCACTCCTCGGGAATGAGCCCGCGGTCGGCAAGCTGCTTCTTGACACGCTCAGGATTGGCTTCGGGCTTGTCGATCTTGTTTACGGCCACGATAATCGGCACGCCTGCGGCCTTGGCGTGGTCAATGGCTTCCAGGGTCTGTGGCATGACGCCGTCGTCAGCAGCGACCACAATGACCACGATGTCAGTCACCTTCGCTCCGCGTGCTCTCATGCGCGTGAAGGCTTCGTGGCCCGGTGTGTCGAGGAAGACGATCTCGCGGCCTGAAGCCGGAGAGCCTTCCTTGGCAAACTTCACCTTGTAAGCGCCGATGTGCTGCGTGATGCCACCGGCTTCGCCAGCCGCTACGTCGGTTTCGCGGATAGCGTCCAGCAGCGAGGTCTTGCCGTGATCGACGTGGCCCATGACGGTGACCACAGGCGAACGCGGAACTTCGAGCTCGCCGGTATTTTCGGCTTCGAGGACTTCTTCGATAGCCTGATTGGCGATCTCTTCCTCATAGCTGATGACCGTGGCGGCGGCGCCGAACTTGGCAGCCACGTCCTTGACCATCTCGGCGTCGAGGGATTGGTTCACGGTGACGAAGATGCCCTTCATCAGCAGTGTGGCGATCAGGTCCTTGGCGCGGACTTCAAGCTTTTCGGCCAGGTCTTTTACGCTGATGCCCTCGGTAACGGTGATTTCGCGGGTGATGGGAAGGGGCTCGCCGCCGTATTGCACCCCGCCATAACGTGGCGGCGGCACAAAGCCCTTCATCGGGCCTTCCTTGGTCTTGGGATACTGCGGGCGTCCTCCGCGGCCTCTGGAGGGTGCGCGTTGCGGACGAGGCGCTTCGCCGGTCGGAGCTGCGCCGCCGGGCCGTGGTGGGCCGCCAGGACGCGGTGGTCCAAATCCGGGTCTTGCGCCAAATCCTGGCCGTGCTCCCGGAGCTCCAGGTGCGCCGGTTCCGGCGTAACCGCCTGTGCCGGTGCGAGTAGGATGCTTGGGGCGCGGGCCGCCGGGGAACTGGCCTGCTCCCGGAGCTCCGCCAGGGGTGCGCTGAGGATAGCTGCCAGGGCCGCTAGAGGGCCGGTTACGGTCGAAGATCGGCCTTCCGCGCTGAATTCCTCCAGCAGCAATACCGGTATTGGCCGCAGGCGGTACATCCACCACGGGCGGTGCCTTATAAAACGGGCGTGGTCCGGTCTGCGGCATCACCATGCGTCGCGCAGGCAATGCGGGCGTGGGGGATGCAGTGTGCGTATGTCCCTTTCCGCGATGAGCAGGAGCCGGCGCAGCAGCCGCTGTCTCCACAGCAACTTCGGCAACGGATTCCTTTTCGGGCGCGGAGGTGGGAGCTTCGATAACTGGCGGAGCAGGAATCACTACCGGTTCGACTATCTTGGCGGCAGGAGCAGCCACAACAACAGGCGCCGGGGGCGCCTCAGCCTTGACAGTGGGCGCTGGAGCTTCAGGGATTGCAGCCGGAGGTGCGGCTGGCGCTGCCGGGTGCTTTACAACCACAGCCACAGCGGGAGGCGCAACGGCGACGGCCGGACGCTGTGCGGCTACTGCGCCTGTCGGGGCTTTGGCAACTACCGGCTTCTCCGGTGGGCGCGTGGCAATAGCCGGCAGAACCGGCGGGCGAACGACAATGGGCGGCGCGGATCGAGGCTGAGGAACGATCTTGCGCGGTTCCGGCTTGGCTGGCGCCGCGGGCGGCGGCGCGACGGCGACGACCGCCGGCGTGGGACGCGCGGGAGCCTCAGCGGGCTTCGCTGCCGGACGCCTCTGCGGCATACGGCTCTGCCGGGCCTCTTCTTCCTCTTCCTGTTTCTTGGCCAGTACGGCCTTCAGCACGTCGCCGGGCTTGGAGATATGCGATAGATCAATCTTGGGCGCTATGCCCTGAGGGGCGCGTGACGCCTGTGCGCCTGCCTGGCTGGAAGACCGCGATCCACGCTCAAAATGCGCGCGCACCTTGTCGGCTTCATCACTCTCCAGGGAACTGGAGTGGGTCTTGCCCGTGGCCAGGCCGAGCTCTGCCAATATGTCAAGAACCTGCCGGCTCTTGACTTCCATCTCGCGCGCGAGATCGTTGATACGAACCTTACTCATCCGCCTCTTTTCAAATTGTGCTTCCCAAAGCCCTTAGTCGCTCATAGCTACCTCATGGCATTGGCTGTTCTGAAGACTTCCGTTATCGTCTGATGGGGCCTGAAAGACGCGGCGCATCTTACGCGCCGTCCTCTTTGGCCACCCGCTCGTCCGTGGTTGCGCTTTCGCTTTCAATCTCATCCGTCCCCGGCGCCTCCTCGGCATCGGGAACGCTTTCCACCGCCGCTTCGGCAGCGCTGGGAATTTCGGTTTCGGTCTCGGCCGCTTGTACGCTTTCGGCTTCTTCCAGAACGACGGCAGCGTTTTCCGCCTCCGCTTCCGTATCCTCTGCAACCGCAGAAGCGTTCGCTATCTCCGTTTCGCCGGCTTCTTCACCGGCTGATGCGTCGTCGGCCGCCGGAACGTGGCCTTCTTCGCCCTCTTCAAATTGGCCGAAGTAGTGGCGCACTGCGATGCTGATCTTCTCCAGCGTTTTTTCGCCGATGCCCGGAATCTCTTCGAGTTGCTCTGGAGTCATATCGGCCAGTCCCTCGACCGTGGTGATGCCGGCCGCAACCAGTTTTTGCAGAACGCCTTCGGCCAACTCCGTCACCCGCTCGATGGGCGTCGTGGGTCCGCCAGTGAGAGCCTGCATCTGCTGCTCGACTTCCTGGCGCTTCTCTTCTTCACTCTTGATGTCGATCTTCCAGCCCAGCAGTTTGGCGGCAAGTCGAACGTTCTGCCCCTTCTTGCCGATCGCCAGCGACAGTTGCGTGTCGTCAACAATCACTTCGAGCTGCTTGTCGGTCAGGTCCGCGACCGAGACGCGGCTCACTTTGGCAGGCTGCAGCGCCTTTTCGGCAAAAGTGGTGATTTCGTCCGAAAATTCGATGATGTCGATTTTTTCGCCACGAAGTTCGCGAATAATCGACTGCACCCTCATGCCCTTCATGCCCACGCAGGCGCCCACCGGGTCCACATCCTTGTCGCGGCTCTGCACGGCAATCTTGGTGCGTTCACCGGCCTCGCGGGCGATGGCGCGAATGACCACGGTGTTGTCGTAGATTTCGGGGACTTCGGATTGGAATAGATTGGAGACCAGCTCCGGCGCGGCGCGGCTGACAATCACCTGCGGTCCCTTGGCGGCGCGGTCAACCTTCAAAAGAACAACCCGAACCCGCTCACCGATGGAGAACTGCTCCAGCCGCGATTGCTCCCGCTTGGGGCAGCGCGCTTC
>JBAPYY010000829.1:0-2765 GCA_049284975.1 Occallatibacter sp. | reverse complement strand
CGAATAAGGCGGAATAAGGCGGAATAAGGCGATCTGAGCAATTCCGGCAATGGTCACGCACCACCCTCGGGCACGGTCTGCTGCCCGCAGCACGAGGCGAGCAAGAATAGACAATCGGGGTCCTTGCCTCAATCTGTCCGCGCATTGATGCACTCGTCGGCCGGATGTTTCACAAACTCCAGTTGTCGAGTGGCTCGTGCCAGGTCATGCGATCTAGGATTCGATGCCCTTGATTCTCGATCCACTGTTCGGCTATCCAACCTGCCGGTACGAGTATCAATAGCAGCAGGCTTCCGCAAATAGCTGCGAGGACCATCTCTCGAAACGATCGCCGAGATTGGGTGAATTGTGCACCACAGTGGGGACAAACTTCATTCGTCCCGGCGCCCCGCTTCTCCCGCGGGGGCACCCTATTCCGCCATCGCGACGCCATAGCGTTGATCATCGTTTTGATCGTCTTCATCGCCTTCCTCCTCCTCTTCATCGCCGGACTTCTCATCTCCGACGGCTGCTGCATATGCGGCCCGCTCGCGCTTGTCCCGCCGGACATCCAACAGCTGTTCTCCAACCGTGTGTTTCGGGGAAAAGCAGTACTGAACGTACGCCTCGAAGAGGGCCTGATTCGGAATGCCGCGCTTCAAGACATCGCCATGATGCTGCTTGTACAGGCTCATCAGCGCTTCGGGCGTGATGGTGTAGGATCTCCGTTTGCCGCGGCAGGCGATGGATGCCTGGAGCCATCCCTGTTCAATCCAAAAAACGACCTCCGCTTTTCGAACCCGGAGAGCGATTGCAAGGCTCTCCACCGAAAACAAATCACACCGGATCTCGCGCAAGCTGAGGTGATTTCTCTTCAGCATGTTGCGGATCGCCTTCGGTGTCCGATTGACCTTCCGCGCTACCTCTTCGATCGATCGCTTCACAAGCTCCTCGCGAACGATTTCAAACTCGCTCTCGGTCCATCGTCGATGGTCTTGTTGTCCTTTGATTCCATACTGGATAATGAAGCGCCAGCACGCTTCCTTTGGGCGCCCGCTATGGCGCTGCAGGCGGACCACAAGCAGCTCAAGTTTCGCTCCAGAAAGCACTTTGGCCTGAGCAGCCATGGCCATGGCTTCCGCACTCCACTCTGGGGAGCGCTCCGGCAATTTGGGGAGAGTTGCCATACGCGCCTCGAGGTTGATCTTCTGGCAGCCAAGGAGGTCGTTTTCGAAAGTGGTTCAGTTCGCGGCACTGTCAGACCGGAGAGTCCTCGCTTGTTTCGCCGACGTTTCGTCCAGCTGGCGACAGCCAGTACTCCCGCTGGAGTGAACGTCGCTTCTGTGGCGCTGAGGATCATTCATTGCCGTCGGATCCCGGGGACCTCGTCCTGGTTCCCCTGGGATTCTGCATAGGGGCCCTCTACCTGCTATAGGCACCCCAGAAGGAGTTTTGTGGCAAGCGTGCGGAATTCTCTCGGGACTTAACGTCGAAACGGTCGTCTATACTACGAGTTAACTGGTGGTCAATCCTCCCCCCGAGCACACACTCGCGAATGCCGCCAAGAGGTCGTAACTGGAAAGAGCTGACTTGGAGTTGGGCCTATTCGACCGGGCACCCCGCTTCCGATCAGAAGTTGGAGGCCGCTGCTCACGCAGCCTGGCCATACGCCTTTCTGTGCGCCTGGGCGTACCTCAATGACCACGACGCCGCAGTCGATTTGATGGACCACGCCGTTCAAAATGCGTCCAAATATATTGTCCGCAATGGCGATCCTCCTCCGAATAAACTCGCCGCACGCATCAAGAGCGTCATCCGGCGCCGCGCCGGACAACTCGCCGCGAAGCGTAAACGCGAATTGCCGTCTGGGTCGATGTACGATATGGAGCATCTCCTTGTCGGCGATCCGGAGGCAGAACACAGAGCCTATGAAGCAGAGTTGTTTTCGCGCCTTTCCCCAGCGGCACAATCGATCTTCAATAGCCGCCGGCTCGGATATTCTTGGCGGGAAATCGGTGGAAAACTTGAGATGGACCACAGCGCCGTGCGTCGTGCATACTTTGGGGAACTGGGGTTGGTGCTCCGCAGTCTTTCCCCTCCTGGAGAATCCCCAAAATGTTGAGTTGGTCTAGGCCCTCGCGCGCCGAGGACCGCATTGAATCATGGCTAGTGCAGCGCCATCAGGAGCGCGTGCTTGCCGGCGAAACGACGCCTGTCGGCCCGTGTCCTGACGAAATCTTCCTTCGAGATCTGGCTCGAAAAGCCAAGCGGATCGAGTTGCTAGACCCGAGAGTCGACCACGCGGCAAACTGTTCCACTTGCATGAGCAGGCTGCTTGTCGTCCGGCAAGAGAATCGCTCGCACCGACGGAACCTGGCGCTCGGAACCGCGGTAGCCGTCTGCTTAGTGATCGCTGCGGTCGTCATTGGAGTCGCTCGCTACGGAGTACACAGGCAACTTTCATCGGCAGATTTGGCCGTTGTGTCCGAAACGGTAAACCTGTGGGATGCTGGCACGATCCGAGGCACTCAGCCTGGCTCGCTGCAATCGGTGTCGTTGCCGGCCGCAGTGGTGAGGCTGACGATCATACTCCCGCGGTTCAGCCCCCCAGGGCAATACGCCGTGGCGGTTACGCAGGACCAGGATGGAAATGGCGTCGTGGCCCAGAGAAGCGCGCCGGCGACGATCAATGGCGACCACGAATCAGTGTCGGTCGAACTAGACCTGCGGGCGGCCAGGGCGGGAACGTATTTTCTAGCAACGACCCACGAGCAGGATCAGGCGTC